>NZ_ALJR01000044.1:0-135527 GCF_000287655.1 Selenomonas sp. FOBRC9 | reverse complement strand
CCCCTTTCGTCAAGGGTAAAGTGCTTTCCCGATTTACGAACAGCTTCCATTGTGGTAGAATAGGCGTAATCCATAGTGATTGCTCCTTTGCTGATGTTTTGTAGCGGAACCATTATAGCACGGGATGTCACTATGGATTTTGTTTTTGTTTAGCTGTTCAACTTCATTTTACAACGAACCACATGAAAAAAACTGCCGAACGGCAGCTTTTTTCATCTGTAATCGCATTTTTGACACTGCGTCATCATATGCCCGTGGTCTTCCTTGAAGAAAAGCCATGCCCAAATACAGATGCTTTGCAAATAGGGACGACGGAGTTGCCTTTCTCGGTCAAATCACGCGCGACTTCCACTTTCCGCCGAAGAGACGTTCAGGTGCTGCACGGCTTCGACAGCGCTGCACACGCAGAGGCATATCTCTCGAGCGCCATGTTCAGCGACGATGTCGTCATCGGGCTCAAGCCGTATCTGAACGCTGCCCCCGACATACGCATCTACACCGTCGCATAACACAAATTTCATGAGAAAGCCGCCCCCATATGGAGGGTGACTTTCTCCTATGCCCACTTTTCCGTTACGGGTCCGAGGGCGTTATCACTCCTCTTTAGATGATCTTTGAACTCGTCTGATAGGTATCCACTGCGCCCCCTTATTCTTCTCATCCAGGGAAAGCAGCTCCTCCTTGAGAAAAGGTGCCGACGGGGCAATCTTGTAATGACACTCCATGAAAAAGGGCTCCACTTTTTGAAAGCAGAGCCCTTTTCATATGTTTTTTCTTATACACAAGACGTCCTGTTGTCAGTCCTTGTCCGAGTACCAGAATGGACGCAGGAGACGTACAGCACAGTTCTCTCCCTCATTCGGGCCGGACGCACGGCGCCCCTTCTGCACGCGAAGGAACTGATCTCCGATCTGAATCTGATAGTCGATGATCTCACCGAGGTAGGACTTGCGCGTTACCACGCCGCGCAGGACATCGGATGCCCCCTCCTCTGCGAAGTCAATCTCAGACGGACGGCTTGCGAGCGAAATCGCCGTCTCATTGCGCAGATTCTCCGGCGGCTCGAAGGAAGCGTCCAGCATGCTTCCTTCGAGCACAGGACGGCCATCCTGCCACGATGTCTTCAGGAAGTTTGAGAGACCGATAAAGCTAAAGACGAACTTGTTGACCGGATGGTTATAGATGTTGAGCGGCGTATCAACTTGCTGCATGACGCCGTTCTTCATAACGAGAATGTTGTCCGAGAGCGCCATTGCCTCCGACTGGTCATGCGTAACATAGATGATCGAGAAGCCGTACTTCATCTGGAGTTCCTTAATCTCAAAACGCATTTCCTCGCGCAGATGCGGATCGAGACTGGAGAGGGGCTCATCGAGCAGCATCACATCAGGATTGATGGCAAGGGCCCGCGCAAGCGCAACGCGCTGCTTGCCGCCGCCCGAGAGGAAGTCCGGGCTCTGATCTGCCGCCGAGAGGAGATTGGTCGCCTTGAGCGCCTCCGTCGAGCGCTGCTTGATCTCCTCCTCAGGGAGCTTGCGGATGCGCAGAGGGAACGCAACATTCTCATAGACCGAGAGATGCGGCCAGACGGCAAACGCCTGGAACACCATTCCGAAGTTGCGCTTCTCCGGCGGAAGGTAATGGTTCTTCTTCGGCGAAGAGAGCAGACGGTCGCCAACCCAAACCTCACCGTCGGAGAGATCCTCAAACCCGGCGACCATGCGCAGGGTCGTTGTCTTGCCGCAGCCCGACGGGCCGAGCATGGAGAAGCAGCTGCCCTTTTCGATCTCAAAATTCAGATGGTCGACGGCGGTCACGTCGCCGAACCGCTTTGTAACATTGACTAAACGTACATACGACATGACTCACATCCCCGCCTTCTTCGTAAAGTGGTTGATAATGCTCTGACCGACAATGATGATGATGAGCGCAATGCCCGCAAGCGCTGCGGACATAACGGTCTCACCGTCCTCGTTGAGTGTGTAGATCGCAACGCCGATCGTTCGCGTCGTCGGCGCATAGAGCATGATGGAGACCGTCAGCTCGCGCAGCGACGGCAGGAAGATGAGGAAAAATGCCGCAAACATGCCCGGCCGGACCAGCGGCAGAACGACGTCGCGCAGCGACTGCCACATCGTCGCACCGCAGGCACGGGATGCCTCGACAAGCGAGTCGTGCACCTGCTCGAGTGCGGCAGAGTTTGCCTTCAGTGAGAATGCCATATAGCGTGCGATGTAGGCAACGAGGATGATCCATACCGTGTTGTAAAGATTAATGCCGAACTGGCCGCTCCATGCGAGGATCACGCCGAGCGCAATGACCGAGCCGGGGACGGAGAACGGCAGCATGCCGAGGAACTCGAGAATCCCCTTCCCGCGCACCTTCATCTTGACAATGACGTAGGAGATCATGACACCGGCGAACATCGTAATGATTGCCGCGCTGAAGCCAAGCGTCACGCTGTTGAAGATCGCGTCGCGCGTAACCTTGTAGTCGAAGAGGATGAACTTATAGTTATCCAGCGACAGATTGCTGAGCGCAAACGAGAGCCCGTACGTCTTGAGACTGCCGACGAGGAAGATGACCGCCGTCGGGAGTAAAATTGTGAACGCAATATACGCGAGGCAGAAAATGAGGAGCGGATAGCGCAGGCCGCGCAGTTTCAGCTCCATCGGGCGGAAACTCTTGCCGCCGATGATCTGGTAGTGACCTGACCCGAGAATCTTCCTCTGCAGCCAGATGATGAGCGCCGCACTGATAACGAGCACCGTTGCAAGCACTGTGCCCGTACGGATTGCCTCAAAGCTTCCTCCGCTCTGGTGAATGCGTTCGTAGATCAGCGTCGGGATGTTGTAGATGCCGTTTTCAATACCGAGAACGGCAACCGTGCCGAAATGCGCCATTGAGTAGAGCATGATGAGGAGTGCGCCCGAGAGAATACTCGGCAACACCAGCGGGATCGTGATCTTGCGCGTGATCGTAAAGAGCCCTGCGCCCGAGATGCGCGCCGACTCCTCCAGGGTCGGGTCCATGCGCTCGAGCGCACCGCACACCTGAATGAATACGAACGGGAACAGATACATAATCTCCACAATACTGATGCCGTAGTAGCTGTAAATGTTGAAGATCGGTCCGGTAAAACCAAAGTTGTCAATGAAGAACTGGTTGATGAAGCCTGCATTCGGCGAGAGGAGCATCTTCCATGCGAGCGCGCCGATGAATGAGGGCAGCATGAAGGGCACAAGGAACATGCTCTTCATGAAGGTCTTGTGCGGCAGATCCGTGCGCGTAACCAGCCACGCAAAGAACGTACCGACAATGGTACTGCCGACCGTCGTGCAGGTCGCGATGATCAGCGAGTTGAGAAGTGCCTGGAATGTCTCCGGTTCCTTGAGTATGTCGACCACACTCGCGAAATTAAACTCCCCGTCTGCCCAGAATGCATTGAAGAAGATCAGGAGTACTGGGAATGCAACGACAATGACAAGAATGGCAATCGCAAGGAACAGAATCAGCTGCGCCATTCCAAAACTATTTGGCTTGCTCATGGAGCTCATTCGATCACCCCTCTTTTCAGTTGATCCGCCTCAAACCAGAGCAGGTTGAGGAAACGAACTTTGCAGGCATCGCCCGCCTGGAACATCAGATTTTTACTGAGTGCAATGTGTGTCTCAACGCTCGTCCGGAGATGCGTGCCGTCGATCTCAATGAGATAATCCATCATCGCACCGAGGAAGTTCGCACGCTTAATCGTTCCGGTCAGCCCCTCACCCTCGCGTGCGAGCACGACATCCGACGGCCGGAATCCGCCCGCCCAGCGTTCCGCATCCCCCTCCGGGGCCTCCCAAGGGATGGGCTGGCTGCCGCTGCCGACGAGGAACGCACCGTTCTCGCGGCGCACGTCGATGAAATTCGCAATCCCCATGAAGTTGAATACGAACGGGTTCACCGGCTGCTCAAAGATTTCCCACGGCGTGCCGATCTGCTGTATCGCCCCGGCCTCGTCCATGATTGCCACACGGTCCGAGATCGCAAGGCCGATCTCCTGATCGTGCGTAACATAGAGCACCGTGACATTCAGCTTGCGCTGCAGCTCCTTGATCTCAAAGCGCATCTCCTCACGCAGATTCGCATCCAGATTCGAAAGCGGCTCATCCAGAAGGAGGAGGGCAGGCTTGCCAACCAGTGCACGGGCCAGCGCAACACGCTGCTGCTGTCCGCCGGACAGCTCCGACGGCAGACGCTTCTCAAGACCCTTCATGCCGACGATCTCGACCATCTCCATAACCCGCTCGCGAATCTCCTCTTTCGGGCGCTTTGCGATCTTCAGAGGATATCCAACATTGTCAAATACCGTCATGTGCGGCCATACGGCATAGTCCTGGAACACAAGCCCGATGCCGCGGTTCTCCGGCGGCACCTCGACCTGCGCAGCAGGATCAGTGACAAGTGTATCGTCGAGATAAATTCTGCCCGCATCCGGCGACTCAAATCCCGCGATCAGACGAAGGAGAACGGTCTTGCCGCAACCGGACGGACCGAGCAGCGTAAAGCACTCCCCTTTCTTGATCGTCAGTGACAGATTGTTCAATATACTGCGGCTTCCATAGCTCTTGCTGACATCCTCCACACGGATAATATCCATACAGACCTCCCCCAGCCCGCAAGGCACGCGCTGTACCGGCGGGCAGCCTTTGGCACGGCGCAGTTGCCGGCCTCCACTCAAAAGGCGACGGAACGAACGAGTTCATTCCGCCGCCTCCTTGCTTCCAAGTTTATGCGCTTATTTCTTGCCGATGATCTCCGTGAACTTTTTGATAGTCTCCTCTTTCTGCGGGAGAATTTCCGTATAGTTCACCTTGATCGCACGCTGGAGCGCCTCCTCAGGTTTCGGCAGTCCGAATTTCTCAGGGATCTCAACATCGCTGCGCACCGGCAGCGTCCCCTCGTTTGCAATCATCGTCTGTGCCTCCTGACTCAGGAGGTAGTCGACGAATTTCTTCGCAGCGTCAATGTTGTTGGACTCTTTGAAGATTGCAACCGGGCTCGGAACAACAAGCAGTTCGGGCGGATATGCGAGTGCCACATGTGCGCCCTTCTTCACCTTGTTGTTCGTGATGTAGTCAACGGCAAGGCAGGCAGAGAGCTCGCCCGAAGAGGTATCGTCAATGACCTGTCCGGCGCCCTTGCCGATGCGCGTCTGATTTGCGCTCAGCTTCTCAAAGAACTCCCAGCCGAACTGCTTCTGCAGGAGCGCAATGCTCATGTAGGAGGTTCCGGAGAGGGCGGGGTCAGCGATGCCGAATGCATTCGTAAATGCAGGCTGCGTGAGATCGGCCCACTGCGTCGGTGCTGACTGGATCTTGTCCGTATTGTACGCAATGCCGAGTGTGCCGAGGCGTGCCGCCGTGAACGTACCGTCGTAGTCATCGAACGGATTCAGCAGCTCGCCGAACACCGGCGTCTTGTAGTTCTCGAGAACACCGTCCGCCTTCATCTTGTAGAAGTCAGGCACTTCGCTCGTCCAGATGACATCGGCGAGAATGTGGCCGCTCTGCTTCTCTGCAGCGATCTTTGCCATCAGTTTCCCTGCACCTGCCGACTGGTAGTCGACTTCGATGTCAGGATACTTTTTCTTGAATCCTTCGACGATGCCGCCGATCAGAGATTCCTTCATGGATGTGTAGATGACCAGCTTGTTCTTGCCGCCGCTTGCACCGCCGCTTTGCTGGGGACCGCCGCCGCACCCAACCAGCAGGACTGTACACAGAACTGCTGCCAGGAATGCGAGAATGCCTTGTTTTCTCATACATTCACCTCATTTAGAAAAATCTTCCTAGCCATCGCGCTCAATTTCTTTTTCGCTTTAATCAGACGAAACACGAAGAAATCGAATGCGGCGACAAATTTGATGGATATATTATAGCAATATATGTTCGCATCGTCAATCACTGTTGACAATGTATCTATATGATATACTTATCATAGATAGGCATAATTATAAACTCAAACTTCGCAGATGAATAATCTGCTGTAATTAGAAAATAAAGCAGCTATAATAACCATTTTGCTAGCGCTGCCCATAGTGACAGCCTCCTTTCCTAGGTACGCATTGGAGGAAAATACCTACATTATTTCTCACAAACAAACGGCAGGAATGCGAGCTATGCATTCCTGCCGTTTATTATGAAAACGCTACGCGCAAAGCCCCTGCCGCACAGCGCCGGGTAGTACCTCTTCGAGTGAGGCTTTTGCCATGGCGATGCCTGCCGAGAGCTCTTCGCGCGTGATATTGAGCGCGGGGTTGAAGTAGAGGACGTCGCCGAGGGGGCGCAGGAGGAGTCCGCGGCGCAGGGCGCGCTTGTAGATTTCATAGCCTGTGCGTCTCTGTGGGAGCGGCGTTTTCGTCTCTTTATCAGCGACCAGCTCGATAGCGTGAATGAGACCGATGTGGCGGATCTCGCCGACGTTCGGATGTGCGCCGAAGGCGTCCTGCATCTCGGCGGTCAGCCACGCCGCGGTCTCGCCCGCCCGCGTGAGGATATTTTGCTCGCGCATGACGCGGAGCACCGCGCGCGCTGCTGCGCAGCCGAGCGGGTTGCCCGCATAGGTGTGACTGTGCATGAAGGCACGCCCCGCCGCGTAGTCTGCATAGAACGCTTCATAAATATTTTCGCGCACACAGGTAATGGACATCGGCAGATAGCCGCCCGTCAGCCCCTTCGAGAGACACATGATGTCGGGCGTGATGCCCGCATGGTCGGAGGCGAACATCTTACCCGTGCGCCCGAATCCCGTTGCAATCTCGTCGCAGATGAGCTTTACATCGTACGCGTCGCAGAGTGCACGCAGCTTCCTCAGATAGAGCGGCGGATAGATGCGCATCCCCGCGCAGCCCTGGAGGAGCGGCTCCACAATGATCGCCGCCGTCTCGTGCGCATGCCGGGCAAAGGCGCGCTCCGCGTGCTCGAAACACGGGCAGTCGCAGCGCTCGCGTGTCTCGCCGTACGGACAGCGATAGCAGTCGGGCGCCTCCACATGAATGTTGTCCATCATCATCGGGCGGTACATCTCGGCGAAGAGATCCATGCTCCCCACGGAGAGCGCGCCGATCGTCTCGCCGTGGTACGCCTCCGAGAGACACATGAACCGTTGTTTCTCGGGCTTCCCCGTCTGTAAATAGTACTGGAACGACATCTTGAGCGCGCACTCGACCGCCGCCGAACCGTTGTCGTTGAAGTGAAACTTCGTCAGTCCCGGCGGCACAATATCCGCCAGCTCCTCGGCAAGGCGGATCGCCCCTTCGTGGGAAAAGTTGGCAAAGATGACATGCTCGAGCGTATCAAGCTGCTCCTTGACCGCGCGGTTAATGTCCGGGTTGCAGTGCCCGAGGAGGTTCGCCCACCACGAGCTGACAATATCGAGATATTTCTTCCCGTGAATGTCCTCTAGCCATACGCCTTCGCCGCGCGCCACGACGATGGGCGGCA
The DNA here is from genome assembly GCF_000287655.1 of Selenomonas sp. FOBRC9. Lineage (NCBI taxonomy): Bacteria > Bacillati > Bacillota > Negativicutes > Selenomonadales > Selenomonadaceae > Selenomonas > Selenomonas sp. FOBRC9. Next base: position 128,037 of record NZ_ALJR01000044.1, on the reverse strand, counting down.
GCTCCTCATAATCCTTCATCTGCGAGCAGGGATGCCAGATGTGCGCGAGATCCCGCTCCTCCAAGGTACGTTCTTTCGGTTTCATTGCTCTCCTCTTTTCAGTGATACAGTGCCGCGAGCCGGGGCGCATCGATCTCGAGTTCCGCGGCGTTCGGTGCTACCGCCGCGATGACCGGGATGCCTGTGATTTCCTCGATCATGCGGCGATTATCCTCCTCCATCGGATTGCCCGTATGATAGTTGTTGAGGATCACGCCGCGCACGGGGATCTCGCGCCGCTGTAAATGCTCGATGGTCAGCACCGCCGCGTTGATCGTTCCGAGCCCCGCATCCGCGACGACGATCGTGCCGAGACCGAGCATCTTGATGAGATCGTCCAAAATCAATTTTTGCTCGGCGTCCCAGCGCAAGGGACAGATGATGCCGCCGCTGCCCTCCATCGTCAGCAGCTCGTAGTAGTCCATTGCGCGTGCAAAATCCGCGCGCACGCGCTCGGGATCGATGGGACGATCGTTCCACAGCGCCGCCAGATGCGGCGACACCGCCTCCCGGTAGACGTAGGAGACCGCCGCAGGACCGCCCGGCGGAATCCCCGCCGCCTCCTGCACATGGCGCACATCGCCCGGCACGAGGGTGCCCTGCGCATCCGGCACCGCCCCCGAGAGCGCGGCTTTATAGTAACCCGCCCGATAGCCCGCATCGCGGAGTTTCTTCACGATCAGCCCCGTCACATACGTCTTACCGACGTCCGTGCCCGTCCCGGTCACAAAAAGCGCTTTTCCCATCGATTACACTTCTTTCACTTGAACATGAGCCGGTACACTCTGCCACGCGCCCGCCCGCCGGAACCGCACGGCGAGCCACGCCGCCGCACCGCAGATGAGGAGATCGGGCGGCGTCTGGAGGATGCCGCAGTAGAGAATCGCCGTCCAGAGCGCGATCGGCGCCTCGAGCAGATAGTTCGACGCGAGATAGAACCAACTGATGCCGATGCCGTAGACGATCGCCATCCCGCCGAGGTTTACGAGCAGCAGCCGCCGAACGCCCGGCTCCGCCGTTTGCCGCGCCCACCGCCCGCAGAAATACGCCTGCACGATGAAGCCGAGCAGATAGCCGAACGTCGGCTGAAAGAGATACCCCGGCCCGCCGCCCATCGCAAAGACCGGCACGCCCACGAGACCGAGCAGCACATAGGCGCCGACTGCGATCGCTCCGAGCCGCGCCCCGAGCACGAGCCCCGCCAGCAGCGTAAACAGGAACTGCAAGGTGTAGACATCCGTCCCCACCGGGATGCGGATCCACGATCCCACCGTAATGAGCGCGATGAAAATCCCGCAGCGTACCAACTCTCGAACCTCCAAATGTTTCACAGAAACACGCCTCCTTTATTTGTTCGGTTTATGATACCTCTAAATATATCTTATTGTCAACAATATTTAGAGAATTAGTTTACTATAATTTTTCAAGTGTTTTAGACGTATCCGTTCCTATGTATCCGCATATGCGCATCAAAAACCGCCGCACCGCTGTTCAATGACAGGGTGGGCGGTTCTTTGTATACGGTACGTATGTTGTCTGCCGTACCTTAGGCTGTGCTTACACGTCGAATGTCTCGATCTGCCCTTTGATTGCGCGAACCTCCTCGGCAAGCTGACGTGCGACATCTGCCATTTCGTTGATCGCGTGTGTCTGCTGCTGGACGCTCGCCGCCATCTCCTCAGTGCTCGCGGCACTGTTCTGCGCGCTGCCCGCCAGCGAGCCGACGAGCGGCACAATTTCCTTGACGTTGGCAAAGATATTGGAGAGTGCATGCTCCAGGTTGCCGACGGCACGCTCCATCCGCTCAATGGATCCCGCAATATTCGTATAGTTGTTGCGCGTCGACTCGATTGCCGCCGCTTGCGCCTCAGCAGACGACTCGACATCCCTGATACAGGTCACGGTATTCTCCGAGTCGCGCTGCAGGGCGAGAATGACGGATTTGATATCGTTTGTAAAGAGGCCGGTCTGCTCTGCGAGCTTGCGCACCTCGCCTGCAACGACGGCAAAGCCGCGCCCTGTCTCACCTGCGCGCGCAGCTTCGATCGCCGCATTCAGCGCGAGGAGCTGTGTCTGTTCGGCGATGGACTCAATCATCGTGCTCGCTTCGCCAATTTTTCCTGCACTCGCATGGCTCTCCGTAACGAGGGCTGCAATACGCGCGACATTATCATTCACCTGCTTGGTCTCACGCAGCAGAGCCTCCACCGCTCGCGATCCATGCTCTTTTTCTTCGTTCACCATGCTGCTGACCTCCTTCAGGTCATGCAGCATCGTCTCATTTTCCCGCAACGCCGTCTCAATGGACCGGATGTTGTCGTTGATATTCTGCGTGTGCATTGCCTGATCGGTCGCACCGCTTGCGATACTCTCGATGGTGCGGCTGATCTGTTCGCCGGACTCCAGAACGCTCGTATTGGAGTGACTGAGCGTCGTTGACATATCGCCGAGTGCCGCTGCACCATGCGCGAGCGAGCCGACCATCGTCTTGATCTGCGCGCTGAAATCGTTCATCGTACGTGATAGGACGCCGATCTCATCCGCACTGTCATTTTTAAAAAGAAAGAATTTAGCATGCTATTGATTGACAAAGGAGTATACAATCATGCCTGTGATCGCTCGATTCTACGGTCTTGTTATATAAGATGTATTTTCAACAGGCGGAGCACAATCCTCCTCATTTTCATGTTGTATACGGCGAATATATCGGTGCCTTTGAGATTCAAACCCTGTGGATGATGGAGGGAGGCTTGCCCATGAAGGCACAATCACTTGTACAGGAATGGGCTGCGCAGCATACAGAGGAGTTGCTTCGCATCTGGAACACGCAGGAATTTATCAAGCTTCCCCCGCTTGAATAATCATTGTCCTGTGAAAAAGGAGGACACAACCGATGTTTCACAAGGTCAAAACGGTACGACCGTTGGCGGAATATACACTGCTTGTCGACTTCATGACAGGCGAGCGCAAGCATTATTACATTTTACCGCTTTTGAGCAGATTCGATACATTCCGGACGCTGACACAGATCAAGGGATTATTTGAGCAGGTGAAGGTGGGCGCCGGCGGATATGGGGTCAGCCGGAACGATGAGATCGATCCGGCCTGCAACGAGCTTTACGAAAACGGCGTAAGCATATAAGCACTATGGAAAAAGAAAGGAAGGGGATTTTATGAAGGCAAAGACATTATTGCTTGCACTGATGATTTCTGCGATAGGAGGGACGGCAATGGCGGCACAGACAATGCCGGATATGCGCGATGCAGAGATGGGCGGCGCGCCCGCCCTAGCGGAGCGGCCGGTTGTGATTCCGGAGGGGAGCGAGCGGCTCGACGTCATGAAGACGCGCCCGTATGTCTCCTACATCTCGAACGTCGTGTATGCGCAGGTTCCGAGCCGCGGCTATGAAAGCATCCCGCTGCGGATGGACATCCTCAAGCCGCAGGCAAAGGCGCCCATGCCCGCGCTCGTCTACGTCACGGGCGGCGGCTTCATCAACGCGAACAAGGACAGCTATCTCCAGCAGCGCATGGATCTCGCCGAAGCCGGCTACGTCGTCGCGAGCATCGAGTACCGCGTCGCGCCGACCGCGATCTTCCCGCAGCCGCTGCAGGATGTGAAGGCGGCCGTGCGCTATCTGCGCGCGAATGCGGCGAAGTTCAACATCGATCCCGCGCACATCGGCATCATCGGCGGCCCTGCGGGCGGCTATCTCACCGCAATGATGGGCACGACCAACGGTGACAAAGAGTTCGACGTCGGCGAGCACCTTGACGAGTCGAGCGACGTGCAGGCTGCGCTCGATATGTACGGTCTCTCGGATCTGACAAAGGTCGGCGACGACTATTCGGACGAGGTAAAGGCGGCGCATCGATCTGCGGGCGCGACCGAAGCGCTGTGGGTGAACGGCTCGCCCGTATTCGGCGGCAGGGACGGCGGCATCCTCGCCAATCCCGAAGGCGCAAAGGCTGCAAACCCCATTACCTATATCTCGAAGAAGACCGCGCCGTTCATGTTCATGCACGGCACGAACGACACTGCGGTCTCCCCGAGCCAAACAAACCTCCTGCATGAGGCGCTGCGTGCGCACGGCATCGCGTCGACGCGCTACGTCGTCCCGCACGCGCTCCACGGCGGCGATTACTGGGTGCAGCCGGAGGTCATGAAGGTCATCATCGCGTTCTTTGACAAGTATTTGAAGGGTGCCGACGGGAAATAAAATACGCATCAAAAAAGCTGCTGCCTTCGCAGATTCTAGTGTACGTGGGCTGCAGCCTTTTCTTATACGCTTTTCTATACGGTGTGCTCCTCTGCAGGATCCTTTTTTCGCTTGAAACATCCAAACAGGATAAAGATCAATTGTGCGATACAAATCGTCAGCAAGAAGCACAGAATACTGACGAAGATCGTCGAACCGTAGGGCCCCATCGAATTTTGCACCCGAAACGGATCCGGCGGCATAAACGTGACCCGCACCCATACATAGAGGATATTCAGAGCCGTAAGCGCAAGGAAGGTGCCGAGCGGGATCCACAGATACTTCAGCGGGCGCCCCGCATCCCGCAGACGGCAAACGGCGAGATATAGCTGCGGCACAAGCGGCAGCGCGGGCGCAAGCGGCAGACACAGCGTGTAAACACAATGCTCCACAAAATCCAATGTGTACCGATCCGGCGCGTCCGGCAGCCGCTCCGCCGCAGGCACAAAGATCGGCGCTAAAACCTGCATCATCAGCGCGGAAAGGACATCGACAACCTCGCCCCAATGCCAGAGAATCCAAATCCCTGCCGCAGTCAAAATGCCGGAACAAAGCATATAGGGGAGCGGTGATATTCTCCGGTCAAAGACCGCGCGAAGTTTTTGCATCAGAGGCTCCTTCTCGTAAAGCACGGGTTTTATTCAAAAACGACCGCATATCATCCATGCCCCCGACGAACCGACAGATTCATTTTTTTGTAAGTCCGTGCGGGCACAATGGCGCGGCATAATCCCCGCCGTGCTGTCACCGCGTGCCGCCGCAACACAAAAGGGAGGCTCCCCCGCCCGCGGGGGGCAATCTCCCTGTGTCGTCTCTATAAAAATTACTTCACACCGAGCGCACGCGATGCCGTACCGTCAATATCGACGGTGCTGTAGTAGCCGGAATCGACGAGGACGCTCTTATAATTCGACGCGTCGACGAGTGTTCCCTTCAGCACATGCGCGGGGACAACTTTTTTCCCGTTCATGAAATTCTGCGTGTCGTTGATCTCGGGCTGCTGCTTCCCGGCGATCGCCTCGACCATCTTTGCCGTCTCGAGCGCGAGCAGCCGCGTGTCCTTAAAGACGGACATAGTTTGCTCTCCTGCGATGAGCGCCTGCACATTCGGCAGGTCGGCATCCTGCCCCGTGAGCACAGGCATCGGACGCGCCGCCGAGCCGTAACCCGCGTCCTTCAGCGCAGCGAGGACGCCGAGTGCGATGGAGTCGTTCGCCGCGAGCACGGCGTCAAGGCTGCCCATCTCATACTGCTTGAGAAGCCCCGCCATGCGCTCCTTTGCCATCAGCGTCGCCCAGCCGGGCGTCGCGCACTGTTCCTGCGAGCGCTGCCCCGAGCGAATCGTGAGCTGCCCCTTGTCGATGTAAGGCTTCAGCACATCCATTGCGCCCGCATAGAGCACCTTAGCGTTGCTGTCCTCCATGGGACCCGCCGCGATCTCGAGGGTACCCTGTTTCCCCTCCGCAAGACCGAGCTTGTCCACAATGGTCTGTGCCTGCATCCGTCCGACGGCATAACTGTCGAACGTCGCATAGTAATCGACCGCATCCGTCCCCATGAGGAGGCGGTCATAGGCGATGACGGTCACCCCCGCCTGCTGCGCGCGCTCAATCACCGGGCGGAGCACATCGCCGTCCACCGCGGCGATGACAAGCACCTTGCAGCCCTCGCCGATCATCTGCTCGAGCTGCGTCTTTTGCTTTTCCGCGTCGTTGTCCGCAAACATGATGTCGACGTCGAAATCGCGCCCGCGCAGCTCCGTCTCGAGATACGCGCCGTCCCGGTTCCATCGGAGCAGCTGCTGTGCCGGCATCGCGACGCCCACCTTTGTCCCGCTGTTGTCGCGCGGTACGACGTCCGTTCCGCCGCAGCCCGCGAGACTCAATATTGCAGCGACAATCCCCGCATAGAAAAAATTTCTCCCCATTCGCATACCATCATCCTCCTGATCCGTGTATCAAGCCTCTGCAGGAAATCCCATGGATGTACCGTGAACGATCGTATACCTTTTTCTCATTGCTCTATGTTCAGTTCGTATATATCTCTTTAATGCTATCCTAGCAACCGGCATGATATTTGTCAAGGAAAAGGGGGCAGGAGAATATACTGCATATAAAAGGATTGCCGCAGAGCGTCTTCCTGCGGCAATCCTTTTCTCTCAGCACGGCAAAATGCCGCTCATATTTAGGTGTTTTTTGCGATGATCGCGCCGATGACGGCACCCGCAATTGCAGCGGTATTGACGCTGCCCTGCGAGTATCCGCCCCGACGGCTGCGATCGCGGTGGAATCCCCGGTCGTCCCTCCGGTCACGATCCCGGCGCGCAAGCGTGATCATATCGCCCCCGTTATATGAGTATGAAAGCGGCATATAGACGTCATCCGCCTTCTCGGCATGCACAGACTCTTCCGGATGCGCCGGCATGTGCACCTCATCCGCCTCGTCCGGCGGCACCGCCTCTTCGGGATGTGCCGGCACATGTACCTCGTCCGCTTCGCCCGGCGGCACTGCCTCTTCGGGATATGCCGGCACATGCACCTCGTCCGCCTCGTCTGCCGCCACTGCCGCGCGAACGGCTATATCGTCGTACGCAAATACGACGCTCCCTCCTCCATAACTCATAATACCTATCAGCATAACGGCAATATTCTTTTGCAAACGTTTTGTTATCATCTTTATCGCTTCCTTTCCGGCAGCAGCATTCTTCACCGCCCCGCTTTCTACGCATAACATACGACAAGCAGATGTGATGCGATTTAGGTCGGGGTATAAGTTCCGTTAGGAATGAACGCTTATAAAATAGTCCAAAAATAGTAAGCCCGCTGCACTGATATAGCTTTCAGCGCAGCGAGCTTTCTGTTCGTATGGAGTTATGCCGCCGTTAAAAGACCGCGCCGCGCTCTGATGGAGGCGACAGCTCCTATAACGGCAGTGCAATATCGGTGAAATCCAGTCCTCTCAATGTTCGCTCGCCTTTTTCTTCTCGCGCTCGCTCACGATGTGGTTGTAAATCAGGACGAAGATGAGCAGCGCGCCCCAGATAATCTGGCGGTAGAAGTTGGAGATGCTCTCGTACATGTTGAGCCAACTCGAGATCATCTGCACGATGAGGATGGCGACGATAACGCCCTTCATATTGCCCTTTCCGCCATAGGGATCGACACCGCCAAGCACCGCGATAAGGATCGCCTCCATGACGTAGGAGGCACCGTAGTCCGCCTTTGCCGAGTTGAATCGCCCGAGCATGATGATCCCCGCTGCGGCGCTGAGGAGACCGCTCAGCATATAGTTTGCGATATAGAGCCGCACATTGCTGAACCCTGTAAACGCCGATGCTTTGACACTCGTGCCGAGCATCCGCAGCTTGTACCCGAGCGTCGTGCGCTCCATGATAAACGCAGCCGCAGCGGCGAATACGGCGAAGATGAGGAACGGCACGGGAATGCCGAGCGGCTTTGCCGCCATCCCTTTCGCGATCTCAGGGGGGAGTCCGCCGAGTGTGCTGCCGCCCGTGAGCACGACGGCACATCCCATAAAGAGTGCCTGTGTGCCTAGTGTGGCGAGGATCGGCGTGATGCCGACGCCGCCGATGAGCAGCCCGTTGAGCGCGCCACAGAGCGTACCGAAGAGGAGTGCGAGCAGGAAAACGCAGAGGATAATCGCCGTCACGGTGCCCGCATCCGTCTCCGGTGTGACGAGCAGCAGCAGAGCCTTCGCGACGAGCACGGCGGAAAGGTTTGCAATGGCGACAACGCTGAGGTCGATGCCCGCGGTATAGAGGGTAAACGCCATCGCAATCGCGAGTAATCCAAACTCGGGGAACTGCTTGCCCATCGACTGGAAATTGTTGACGCTGAGGAAGAGCGTCCCTTTGAGTACAGTACAGATGATAAATACCGCGAGGAAAACGATACAGAGACGCGTCAGGTTCTGATCCTTTTGCATGAGGCTTCGAATGGTCGCCATGCTCATTCCCCTCCTTTATCAACTTGTACGGTGAGCCGCCGCGCATTTCGTTTCATCTGGATGGCGGAGATCGCAGTGCCGATGATAATGATCGCACCGGTAAAGACCTTTTGCCATGTGGTCGAGATGTCGAGCAGAATGAGGCTGTTGTCCACGACGGTGAGCAGCGCCATGCCGAGGAGTGCCCCGAGCACCGTCCCCTTGCCGCCCTCCATCCGGACGCCGCCGAGGACGCACGCAGCGATGACCGTCATCTCCAGTCCCTCAAGATTGTTCGGATGGACGGCTAGCAGCATGGTCGAGCGCAGGACGCCGATCAGCCCCGCCATACAGCCGGAGAAGGCGTAGATGAAGAGAATGGTCTTAAATACGCTAAATCCCGCACGCTGCGCCGCGCGCTCGTCGCCGCCGATGGCGTAGATGCCGCGCCCGAGCATCGTACGGTTGAGAATGAACCAACCGACAAAGACGAGCAGCAGCATGAAGAGGATGCCGACGGGCATGTCGGACGTCAGCCCCGAGACGGCATTGGTCGCCGAGAACAGTTTCATCTGCCCCATCTCGTAGAGCGGCGCCGTGAGCGGGTATTCACGCGACTTGAAGACGCCCTGCATGATGCCGAAACAGATGCTGCTTGTCCCGAGCGTTACGATGAGCGCAGGGAACCGGTAGCGCGCGATGATGAATCCGTTGACGAGCCCGACGAGGAGGCCGATGCCCATTGCCGCCGCAAAGAAGGCAATAGGATTCTCTACAACCCCATCCATACGTGAGCAGACGATGAACATCGACATGGAGGCAATCGCCGGAAAGGAGACGTCGACGCCGCCCGTGATGATGACGAACATCTCACCGATGCAGAACATCGCAGGCACCGAAAATGCACGCACGAGGTCGACCGCGTTGTTGCCCGTGAAGAACTGCCCGCTTTTCATCTCGATGGCAATGCAGAGCAGAAACAGAACGACGGTGATATAAAATTCCGTGGATGAAAAAAATCTCTTTTTCATGCCGTTTCCCCTCCTTCGTGTGCAAGTCCCGCGAGTTTGCTCTCGGTGAGCCCCGCCGTATCGAGCACGGCGGACAGACGCCCCGCACGCATCACCATGACGCGGTTGCAGTTCATGAGCACCTCCGGCAGGTCGTCGGAGATGATGAGCACGGTCAGTCCCGCACGCGCGAGTCGTTTGATGAGCTCATAGATGTCGAACTTTGCGCCGATGTCAACACCGACGGTCGGTCCGTTGAGGATGAGTACCCGCAGATCAAGCGCAAGCCATTTGGCGAGGACGCATTTCTGCTGATTGCCGCCCGAAAGCGTCCCGACATTGTCATGGATGTCGTGGAGAGCGATGGAGAGTTCCTTTGTCCAATGATGCGCCATCGCATCGATCTTGCCCCGATCCACAGCGCCGAACGCATTCGCAAAGGTCTCCCATTTGGTGGCGGATATGTTGTCGGCGATCGGCTGGCGCAGGAAAAGCCCCTCCGTCACACGATCGGACGGCAGATAGCCGATCCCGTGTGCGATGGCATCACGGATGGAGTGGATCGTCACCTTCTCCCCATGGATACGAATCTCACCGGTCTCGGCGGCATGACGTCCGAACAGGGTCTCGGCGAGCTCCGTGCGCCCCGATCCGAGCAGTCCCGTAATGCCGACGATCTCGCCGCGCCTGAGGCTAAAGCTCACGTCCCGGAACCCGCCTGCAAGCCCCAGCCGGTGCACCTCCAGCACGGCAGGAGCGTCCTTTTCCTCGTAGGTAAACGGCTGCGCAACGATCTCGCGCCCCGTCATATAGAGTGTGAACTTATCTTGATCGAGCTCTTTCGTATCGCCCGACGCAGCGTTGCGCCCGCTGCGGAAGATGGTGTAGCGCTCGGCAATCTCAAAGACCTCGTCGAGCTTGTGCGAGACGAATAGGACGGCGATGCCGCGCGACTGGAGCTCCCGGATGAGGCCGAAGAGTATCCTTACCTCTTTCTTCGTGAGCCCTGTCGTCGGCTCATCCATGATGATGAGCTTTGCATCGTTCAGCAGCGCTCGGCTGATGGCAATCATCTGCCGCATGCCGAACGTCAAATTCTCCACGAGCTCGTCGAGGTCGAGTTCGAGGTGTACCTTCGAGAGGGCGGCGTGGGCAATGTCGCGCATGCGTGCGCGGCTGACAAGTTTGCGCCCGCTTGCGACCTCCATGTTGAGCGCGAGATTTTCCATAACCGTGAGGTTCGGGAAGAGAGAGAGATCCTGATAGATGACCTGTATCCCCTTGGCGATCGCGAGCTGCGGCGTCATGCGCTCATGGCGCTCCCCGTCGATCTCGATATACCCCGCGTCCGGCGTATAAAATCCCGAGATGATGTTGATGATCGTGGATTTCCCGCAGCCGTTCTCGCCGGCAAGACAGTGTACCTCCCCTTTTCGAATGTCGAGACTGACCCCGTCGAGCGCCTTGACACCGCCGAAATACTTTTTGATGCCCGCCGCCCTGAGCATATACTCTGACACGTACGCCCCCTCCTCACATATAGATAGAATCAGCAAGAGCGCAGAAGGCGCCGGATAGGGCCTGCCGCGCTCTCACTCTCAATGGCTGACGCTTAGAAATTATAGTTGTCCACGTTGTCCTTGTTGATCGCGATCCAGCCCGCGCCCATAAAGAGATGCGGGTTCTCCTTGCTCACGATCAGTTTGCTGTAGGATTTGAGCCCGAGATCGGTGCCGTTCTCGATGGGCTTGCCCTCGAGCACGCGGCGCGCCATAACGCACATCGCATAGCCGGCTTCGGCAGGATCCCAGAGGGTGATGTAGGAGAGCGAGCCGTCCTTGATGAGCGCGCGGCACTCGTTCGGCATGCCCGTACCGACGACGAACACCTTGCCCTTGAGTCCCAGCTCATTGATCGCGCGCGCAACGCCCGGCGTATCCATCGAGCTCGTACCGACGAAGCCCGTCACCTCCGGATGGGATTTGAGGACTTCCTTGGCGACCTGATAGGCTTTCTCGGAGTTGTTCTCCGACTCGACGCGCTTGGGGTTGTCGAGGAGCTTCAGCCCGGGGTACTTTGCCTCCTGCTCGGCAACGGCGCCGTTCGCCCACTCGTTCTGCGAAGCGTTCGTCAGATGTGCGACCATGGTCGTGTAGATGCCTTTGCCGCCCATGGACTCCTGGAGCTTGTCCATGATGAACGCGCCGTAGCCCGCGTTGTTGAATGCCTCGAGATCATAGTCCACGTTCTTGCAGGTGGAGCCCTCATGCGTGATGACGATGATGCCCTTGTCGCGCGCCTCTTTCAGCACGGGGTCACACGCCGCCGGGTCGACCGGAACAACGCAGAGCGCCTGAATGTCCTGATTGATGACGTCCTGGATGACCTGCACCTGCTGTGCGGCATCCGTTGCGACGGGGCCCTTCTGGTAGGCGTTGATGCCGGTGTCGGCGGCAAACTGATTGACGCCCTCCTCCATGCGCGCGAACCAGCCGTTCGAAGAGTCCTTGACGACGACCGCGATCTTCCAGTCCTTCTTGTCTCCTTGCTTTGCGGCTTCGCTTGCGTCAACCACCTGCTTGACCTCGCTGCCGGAGGACGCGGTCTGCTTTCCGCCGTCTCCGCCGCCGCAGCCCATAACGCCCAGACAGAGCATCAGCCCTGCCGCGACGGCGGCGAATTTCTTTGATCCCTTCATGAAAATTCTCCTTTCAGCACTCGTCGGCGCTTACATAACGCCTTTTTGTAAGATCACACAGCCGTACGGCCGGCGTTCCCCTGTGGAAATGGTGACAAAGGCGGTCTTTGCCTTGTCGTAGAAACTGAAACGATCGATGAAGCCGACGCAGGATTGCCCCTTCGGCTCGTTCTTTTCGACGGCGGCGATGAACTCATCCCATACGGCGGGACGTCCGATTTCGGCGCGTTTTTCCTCCATCACGTCCATGATGAGCACGGGATGTTCCACATATTCGGTGTCGAGCGGCATGAGCTGCAGGATTGCATCCAGCATTGCAGCCGCGCCGATGCCGTCCGCATCAACAGTGATGCCGTCCCGTGCCATCGAAACGGAGGGATAAAAATCATCCGCGATGACGACGAGATCTCCATGCCCCATATCCGCAAGCGCTTTGAGCAGCGTCGGACTGATACACGACGGAATACCTTTTAACATAGATAGACCTCCTTTGCTCTCACTCGATATTGCGGTGGCGCGACTCCATGGTCTCCGGCGTCTGCCCCAGCCGCTCAGCCAGCATGATGATAATGATGTCAAACAGCAGGAAGAGATGCTGCTCGAATAAATTGCCCATCGGCTGTTCCGACGGCACGGTGCGCGGATCCGTCCCTTTATAGACGGCGGCGGGAACGAACACACAGCATTCCGCCGCCCGCGGCGTCCGCTCCTCCGGGGCGCCCGTAATGACGAGCCGGCGCGCGCCGGTATGCTCCGCCCTATCGAGCAGATAGTCGATGTGCCCGATCCTGCCGGAGCCGTTCACCACGAGGAACAGATCGCCCGCGTGCATCCCCGGCGTCGTGTCGTCCCACAGCCAATGCACTTCTTTGCCGAGATGCATGAGCCGCATGGCAAAGCTGCGTGCTGCAATCCCCTCGCGCCCCGCGCCCGCCACAAAGATGCGGCGTGCCGCGCACAGCTCCTCGAGGAGCGCTGCAAGATCGTCTTCACTCTGTGCTGTAAAGACCTGTTCATGCTCGTGGAGCACACGACGGTAAAGTTCTTCATAACGCTGCATTGGGGCCTCCCCTCCATTTCTCAGAACCGCGCAGAATGAGCTCCGTCGGGATAAAGATCTCCTCCCTGCCCGTATCCGCGCCGCTTTGCATCCGCCGCACGAGCAATTTGACGGCGTCCCGCCCCATGCGGCAGGTATCGCGGTCAACCACGCTCAGTGGGATGCCCGCCCAGCGGAGGAGGTCGATGTCGTCAAACCCGATCAGCGAGACATCGCTGCCGAGCCGCAGCCCCTTCTCCCTGAAGTAGCGCACGCAGCCGAGCGAGGTCATATTGTTCGCGGAAAAAATCGCCGTCGGCGGTTCCTCCTGCTCCATGAGCATGTGCATCGCCTCATAGGCACGCTCCTGGTGGAAGTCGCCCTGCGCGATATAGCGTTCCTCCAAGGGGATGCCCCACTTCGAGAGTGCGGCCGCGTATCCCTGCCGGCGTTCGCTGCCGGGGCGGGAGTCCTCCGGGCCGCTGATCGTCGCGATGCGTCGGTGCCCCTCGCCGATCAGGCACTCCACTGCCGCCATCGCCCCGCGGAAGTCCTCGGAGAACACCCCGTCGAACCTGCCGTGCCTGAGGCTGCGGTCGACCAGTACAACGGGAACATGCTCTGTCTCAAAAGCGGTCAGCGCGCGGCACAGCGACTCGCTGCCCGCCTCTACGGGAATGACGAGCATCCCGCTCATGCGCTCTGCGCGCATAGACGCAAGATAGCGGCGCTCCTTCTCCGCGCTGTCCTCGGTACTGCACAAAAAGATGTTGTACCCGTGTTTGTCCGCCGCATCGGTGATGCCGCGCAGCAGATGCGTGAAAAACGGGTTCTCAATATCGGGTACAAGAAAGCCGATGCTGCCCGTATCGCCCGTACTGAGCTTGCGCGCCACTGCATTCGGCGTATAGTCGAGCTCCGCAATCGCCTTGACCACACGGCTCTTCGTGGTCTCACGCACATACGGGCTGCCGTTCATCACGCGTGAAACGGTCGCAGAGGAGACGCGCGCCTTTTTTGCCACGTCGTAAATGTTGACCCCCACAATAACCGCTCCTTACCGTTGCCCTCTTTCCTGTAACCGATTACAATTTTAGTCTATTTTATTTCTTGCAAATTGTCAATATATTTTTATATTATCTTCCATGTAATTTTCATATCCTCTCATCGGAAGGAGGTTTATCCGGCAGAACCTGTGCCCCCTTCTCGACGGCGAGCGCCGTCCGGTACCGCTCGATGAAGCGGTCGTATCCCGCGGTGCCCGCAGGGTCGGGTACGCAGACAGACGTTCGCGCCGTACCGAAGACAACATCGTCGAGGAAATCCGCGAGCGTCTGCCCCTCCCGCGCACAGAGAGCAAAGACGGCGAGTACCGCCATGCCCCACGGGCCGCCCTCATGCGCCGTCTCCATGACGGCAATGGGCACGTTCAATGCATCCGCGAGGATTTGCTGCGCGACGACGGGTGTTTTGAAGAGACCGCCGTGCGCAATCATGCGCGTCGGGCTAACGCCCTCTTCCCTGACAAGGATCTCCATGCCGATCCGCAGCGGTGCAAACGCCGCGTAGAGCTGCGCCCGCATGAAGTTCGGCAGTGTAAACCGACTGTGCGGCGTGCGGACAAAGAGCGGCCGCCCTTCGCGTACCCCCGTGATATGCTCGCCCGAGAGGCAGGCATAGTTCAAGAGGTCGCCCGCATCCGCATCGCCTGTTCCCGCTGCGGCAAAGAGTTTTTGATAGAGCTCGTCCGGCGTGAGCGCGGTGCCGATCGCTGCGGCAAACGAGCCAAAAAGCGCCGCCCATGCGTTGATGTCCGAGGAGCAGTTATTCGTATGCACCATCGCAACGGGCGCGCCGTCGGGCGTCATAACGATGTCGATGTCCTTATGTACCTTGCGCAGCGGTGCTTCAAGGACGTTCATAGAGAATGCCGAGGTTCCGACGGAGATGTTCCCCGTTCCCCTGCGCACGGCATTCGCCCCCACCATGCCTGTCCCGGCATCGCCCTCGGGCGGTGCCATCCGGCTGCCCGCACGAAGCCGCCCGCTCGGATCGAGAAGCGCCGCGCCGTGCGGTGTCAGCGTTCCGGCAGGCTCCCCTGCACGCAGAACGCGCGGCAGGATATCCGCAATGTCCCACGGGAGCGCTTTCACCGCCGCAAGGCATCGAAAGGTCTCCAGCATACTGCCGTCATAGGTGCCGCGCTCCGCATCGACGGGGAACATGCCGGACGCATCGCCGATCCCAAGCACCCGCTCTCCCGAGAGCTGCCAATGTATATAGCCCGCGAGGGTCGTTAGGAAGCCGATTTCCCCCACATCCGATTCGCCCGAGAGAACGGCATGATAGAGATGCGCGATGCTCCAGCGCTGCGGGATATGAAAGCGGAAATACTCCGTAAGCGTATCCGCAGCCTGTGCCGTGATATTGTTCCGCCATGTGCGGAAGGGAGCGAGCTGACGCCCATCGCGGTCAAAGGCAAGATAGCCGTGCATCATGCCGCTGATCCCGACCGCATCGATGCGCGTGAGCGGCGTTCCATAACGCGCCTGCACATCTGCCGCGAGCGCCGCATAGGCAGCGCGTACCCCTTCCCATGCCGTATTTAGGTCATACGTCCAGACACCGTTTTCGAGACGGTTCTCCCATGTATAGCTGCCGCGCGCAAGGACGCGGCAGTTCATATCCGTGAGAACCGCCTTGATCCGCGTCGAGCCAAGCTCCAGCCCGAGCGCCGTTTCACCTGCGGCAATCGCCGCACGATGCGCGTCCATGATGCCCTCCTTTCTAGGAACGTGTGTCAAAGGAAAGCGGTGCATGAGACGCAATGAACGTCTCCACCGCATCCTTCGCCGGATAGGACATCTGCGTCCCCTTCGCCGTAACGCTCAGCGCGGCAAAGGCGCTCGCCGTCTGCATCGCCGCCCGTACATCCCCGTGCCGCACATAGCAGCCTGCAAAACAGCCGATGAACGCATCCCCTGCCCCCGAAGTATCCACGGCAGCGACCTGATACGCCCCCAGGCTGTATTTCTCCGCGCCCGTCATCCAAAGACTCCCGCGTCCGCCCATCGTGACAATAACGTTCTTCAGTCCCCGCGCAAGCAGGGTCTCGGCGGCACGCTCGATCTCCTCAACGGTCTCCGCAGGCATTCCCGTCAGGATCGCAAGCTCCGTCTCGTTCGGCACGAAGAAATCGCACGCGCACACCTTCTCTATGGAGAGATCCTTCGTCGCGGGGGCAGGATTCAGCAGGACGGGGATGCCGTGTTTCTGCCCGAAATCGATGGCATAGTAAACGGTTTCAAGAGGAATCTCGAGCTGCAGCAGGATCATGCCGCATTTTTTCAGATCTGCCTCCGCCTCGTCGATGTCACGCGGCAGAAGGCGGTTGTTCGCGCCTTTGATGATCAGGATGCTGTTCTGTCCGCTGCGGTCGACAAAGATGGGTGCAACACCGCTCGAGCCCTCCGTTTTCCGCACATAGGTTGTGTTGACCCCGCACGCCTTAAAGTTTGCGATCGTGTTGTCAGCAAAGATATCGCTGCCGACCTTTGTCACCATCCACACGTCCGCATCGTACTTCGCGGCAGCGACCGCTTGATTCGCGCCCTTGCCGCCGCAGCCGAGTGCAAAGTCCGGCGCCTCAAGCGTCTCGCCGGGCGCCGGCATCCGATCAATATACGCGGTCAGATCCACCATGTTCGAGCCGATGACTGCGATCCTCATCATGTATCCCTCCTATCCTACAATATCCACGCCGCGGCTCGTGCCGATGCGCGTGGCACCTGCGGCGATCATCGCCTCCGCGTCCGCGCGCGAGCCGATACCGCCCGCCGCCTTAACGCCCATCTCCGCACCGACCGTTTCGCGCATGAGCCGGACATCCTCCACAGTCGCACCGTGCGTACTGAATCCCGTCGAGGTCTTAACGAAATCCGCCCCCGCTTCCTTGGCGAGACGGCACGCAATCTTCTTCTCCTCATCGGTGAGAAGGCAGCACTCGATAATGACCTTGACCAGTGCCTTCCCCTTGGCAGCGCTTACAACGGCGGCGATGTCCTTTTTCACATAGTCCTCGTCGCCGTCCTTCAGCATCCCGACGGCGATGACCATATCGACCTCCGTCGCACCGTCCGCGATCGCCTTTTGCGTCTCGAACGCCTTCACCTCGGTCGGTGTTGCGCCCTGCGGGAACCCGACGACGGTGCAGACCGCAACGCCCGTCCCCGCAAGCCGGTGCGCCGCATACGCAACACGAATCGGGCTGACGCAGACGGAGGCAAATCGATATGCCTTCGCCTCGGTGAGCAGTTTGTCCAGATCCTCTTTCCGTGCATCCGTACGCAGCAGGGTATGATCGATACACTTTGCAAGTTCCATACAGCTGACCTCCTAAATTTTTAGATATTTCAATACCTAAATTGTAACATTGAATCAAAAATAAGTAAATACAATAAATAGTCTGCACTTATAGAAAAATGATAGATTGATTAGTTTTCAAAACTATGATATTATTCTATTGTTGTTAGAATCAATCTCATTTACATGATAAACGCACAGGAGGTATTCCAATGACTCGAATGACGCGCCGCCGCATACTCCCACTCCTCGGTCTCTTGCCGGGGCTCGCGCTGATGAGCGCACATGCTTATGCGGCGGACACGATGCACAATATGGAGATGGGCATGAACGGGATGACGGGTTCTGCCATTGCTCAGACAGTCCCCGACGAGTCCTATGAGTTCACGCTGCCGGAGATCGTTGTGACGGGCTATCGCTCCGAATCGCCGTTGACGATCGTGACCGATCCGAGGAGACCGCGCCAGCCAATCCCCGCGGCGGATGGCGGCGGCTATCTGAAATCCATCCCCGGGTTCTCCGTCGTGCGCAAGGGCGGCATCGGCGGCGATCCGATGATGCGCGGCATGGGCGGTTCGCGCATGGTGATGCAGATGGACGGCATGAGCATGGCGGGCGGCTGCCCGAACCGCATGGATCCGACGGCGACGTACGCGTTCCTGGAGACATACAGCCGCATCATCGTGAACAAAGGACCGCAAAGCGTGCGCTACGGCGCAAGCATCGCGGGCAGCGTCATCTTTGAGCGCGAGACGGAGCGGTTCGAGAAACCGGGCGTGCGCGGCAACGTCTCGCTGATGGGCGCCTCCAATCACCGTTTTGACGAGATCGTCGATGTCACGGCGGGCGGCAAGGAGGGTTACGCACGATTCATCCAGACGCGCAATTATTCGCAGGACTACAAGGACGGCGACGGGAACCGCATTCACTCAGGCTACGGACGGCACAGTCTTTCGGGCATCATCGGTCTGACCCCCGATGTGGACACGCTGTTCGAAGTCGCCTATGATTCCAGCCGCGGCTGGGGCAAGTTTGCTCACGGCATGATGGACGGGAGCAAGTTCGACCGCGACAGCTGGGCGGTGAAGTTCGAGCGCGCGCATATGTCTCCTGTGGTTGAAAAACTCACGCTGAATTTTAACCACGCCGATATCGATCATCTCATGGACAACTATACGTTCCGCAAGGGCATGATGGGTACGGATGTCAAGCGCCGTCAGTACGGTGTGCGCGTCGTCGCCGATCTGAAGTTTTCCCCGCGCACGACGGGTGCTGTCGGCATCGAGCTGGCACAGCAGGAGCACGCCTTTGCCCGCGCGATGAAGAATATGCCGCGCGCACCGTTCTCCACCGATATGACGATCAAGAATCTCGGCATGTTCTTCGAGTACAGCCGTGAGATGAAGGAGCGCGACCGCCTAAAGGCAGGTCTGCGCTGGGATCGCACAACGGATCACTACCATCCGTACATGGGGCGGCAGTCGGGCACGACCACCGACAACATGATGAGCGGCTTTATCCGCTGGGAACACACGGCAAAATCACAGCCGCTCACATTCTACATCGGTCTTGGTCACGCGGAGCGTCCCGCCGACTACTGGGAAGCGTATCACACATGGAACGTGCACCATAATCTTTCCACGCGCCCAAAGAAGGAACGCAATACGCAGCTCGACCTCGGCTGGGTCTACGGCGGTGAGAAGAACAGCGGCAGCCTCTCCCTCTTTTACAGTCATGTGCAGGACTTCATCCTGCGCCGCCCTGCAAACGACTACGCGAACGTGAATGCGCGGCTCTACGGGTTCGAGGCGGACTACACGCACAGCTTCTCCGATGCATTCTCCATGAACGCCGCGCTCGCCTACACGCGCGGCGACGACCGCACGAACGACGCAGCGCTCCCGCAGATCGCACCGCTCGAGGCAAATCTCACGGCGAAGTACGCACACGGCAAGGCCGAGGCAAATGCCGTCTGGCGGCTCGTTGCCCGGCAGAACCGTTTCCACACGGGCTACGGCAGCGTCACGGGTACGGACAGCGGCGCAACGGGCGGATTCGGCATCCTCTCGCTGAGCCTCGCCTACCGCCCCGACCCGAACCTGACATTCTCGCTCGGCGTTGACAATCTCTTTAACAAGACCTACAGTGAATTCGTCAACCACACGGAGCTGGCGGATGTCGCCGGTTTCTCGCCGCCCTCCAAGGCACATATCAACGAGCCGGGGCGCACCGTATGGTTCAAGACCAATTATCGGTTCTAAGCAAAGCAGATTCCGACACATCCCTCTTGAAAAATAATCGGGCTCGTGCCAACATGAGCTATAAATGAAGCTAGTGTCAATGACACAAACGTGAACCACTAGGAGCAGCCACTCCTAGTGGTTTTTCATGTTGCTCGTTTCAATTGTCACTCTCAGGAAGGCGCCGGTGCGGCATATCGCAGGCATAACACACCGCCCCCGCGCATAAACAACACAATTTTTTCCGCCATATCACATCGCCCCACGCCGCCCTCATAGGGGCAGCACGGCGTGCTGCGCCCTGTAACGGCATACGGCGGCATATCTTCATCGCCCACAGCCGCGCATAAATATCCCTATGTCTCCTTTCACTTTTTCCTTCAGTATGTTATAATGATTTTAATTTCAACTGCGGCAGGAGGTGATTGGTCGTGACAGAGGCGGCCAAGGCATTCGAGGAATACATCAAGAAGGAAAACATCACGGGATTTCAGATTCGCGAACCGGGCGATGAGCGCCAAACCACCGTCTTTGAGAGCGAGCTTGAGATCGAGGGGCGGCGACTCCCGATCCTCGTCATCATTGACGCCACCGCGTACGCGACCGTGCGCATCCGCCTCGCGCAGAACGCCGTCGACGACACGAACGCCATGCTCCTCACCGGCTGGCTCATGCGGCAGAACCAAGACAGCCGCCTCGTGAAGTTCTACCTCACCTCCGACACGACCATCATCGCCGACGTCGTCGTACCGCATGCGCCCGAGCAGTTCGATCCCGACGTTATGGGGAGCGTTCTGCGCGTCTTTGTCCGCGACATCACAGCCCTTATGCCCGAGCTCATCCAGCTCCTGCCCGAGGCGGAATGAACGATTGACAAAACGCCGGATGTCTGCTATCATGTAGAACATCGCGGGCATAGTTCATCGGTAGAATGAAAGCTTCCCAAGCTTTAGAGGTGGGTTCGACTCCCATTGCCCGCTCCATAGGAAATAATAAGCCGTCCGGTTGGACGGCTTTTTTCGTATATTTTCATATTACAGATATGTGATATGGACAAGGAATAGAGCTTTACAATCATTGCCTCGCATTGTAAAATAAGATACAAATTATACGGATACAGTGACACACGAAGGAGAATCCCCCATGCGGATGCCGGAATTATTTGACAACACCAAAAACGTGGTCAAGGATGATTTGGCGCAGACCATCAAAAAGGGCGATCGGCTGTCCATTGCCGCCGCCTGTTTCTCCATCTACGCATACAGCGTCCTCAAGGAGCAGCTTGACGCCATCGACGAGCTGCGGTTCATCTTCACTGCGCCCACATTTTTGAAAGAAAAAGCGCCCAAAGAAAAACGCGAATTTTACATTCCGCGCCTCGGACGTGAGCGCTCCCTTTACGGAACAGCGTTCGAGGTGAAACTCCGCAACGAGTTGACACAGAAAGCCGTTGCGCGCGAATGCGCCGACTGGATTCGGAACAAAGTCCGTTTTCGCTCCAACCGCACCGGCGACACCATCCCGGGCTTTATGAACATCAACGGCACCGACGCCGTGACCTACATGCCGCTCAGCGGATTCACCACGGCGGACATCGGGTGCGAGCGCGGACTGTAGAAAAACACGTTTCCTATCTTCCGTTGAGGAAAAATGTCTGCAAGCAATAAACTCAATTGACTCGATAGTTCAGCCTTCAAAAATAATCTTCTCAGGTCCGTGAGCGCTAAGTCTCTATAATAATTATGGAATAAGCCCTTCCCCCAAAATAATATCAGTATATATCAACCAATTACTATTTTTAATTACATAAGAAATTATTGTCCTGAATTAGATAATAAAGATAATAAATTTACCATTCATAACGAAGATACTCTCAAAAAGCTTCTCTACGGAATTGAACAGCGTTACTATACAACGCCGGTTGGAGAAGAACGTCGTCTTGCAAACTCTGTGATATCGCTAAAATAAAGTGTGAGATGTTCAGCGACGAGGTACACGGGCATACAGGAGTTTTCTCGTTATGAGTCCTTTTCTTTGTTAAATTGTGTTGCACTTAGATTGTACATCCAAGACATGAAAACTCGAACTTGAACGCTGCCAATCAAATACTAATAGCTCCTCTAAAATTGCTCGGTGCAGATCAGCCACAACAAATAAAGCAGGGCGAACATCGAAAGGGGAACGCCCCATGCGAGAATTTCCAACCGCCATAGGAACGCAAAGTACTTGCGGTCAACGCGCGGCAGCAGCCCATCAATCAAAACACGCCGCCAATAACGCGTATAGACGCTAATCCCATAGCACGGGATGAGGTTCATCATCCAAACATAGAAGACAAAGACCTTCCCCCCTAAATCTGTATGTACAAATGAAAGAACAATACCGGAATACAGATCCACAAGATAGGGGATCACCCCCATCATCACCGCGCAAAAGATACTCGACATTACAAAGAGCAACGGCGTACTCGCTTCGCCCTTATGATGCCAATACAGGACATGAATAAACGCGCGCCCCGAGAGAATGGCAACCGCCGCAATCAGCGCGCGCATGAAATATACTTCTGATTCGCTCATATGCGCTTCCTCTTTTAATATAGTATCTCATGTCAGCCAAACAGGATCGGTACAGGCGAGCGCCTGCGCGGGCGATTCGACAAAGATAAAGACAGCACCGATCGAGATCAGCCCCATCATAAAGATGAAGTAGTCGAGTATCTGCCCGCAGACGAATGATTGAGCACAGCAGCGAAGGCAATCGCCGTTAAAAACATAAGCAGCAGTTTTTTGAAGAACCGGTCGCCGACTTGTATGTTGGGAGGAGATTCTACGGCAGCCTCCTTTGACTAAACCGCAGCCATTGACGCCATTATAACATAGACTGCCGTGCCGCGATAGAAAGAATCCGCGCGGCACGATCGTTTTTCCTGCGGCGGACTTGCGGGCAGCGGTACGATCTGCTATAATGGACACAGAAAGAACGCCCCCGGGCGGCATCTTTCCAAAATCGAATCGTTATTTACAGAGAAATAACCGCTCGACCTGGGAGAAGGGCGGTTATTTCTTTTGTATGATGAGCAGGTAACCAGTTGCCGCGACCAGTAAAACTATCGCATCAAATACAGTCATTGCCATCACCCCCTTTCGGGGGAAAGACACCGCCTCTGTCCGAGGAACGTTCCACGCACATGATAGCCGATACGCGGCTAAAAATCAAACATTTTTTCTGATTTGTCGAAAAGAATCCGTGCGCCAGCGGTTTTGTGCCGTGGATCCTTTTCGGCTGAGGCCGATCTCACGATGTGAAAAACGTATAGAGTCCGCCGATGACCATCCCGAGCGGCAGCGGACAAAGCCAATACGTGCCGCACGTCAGCCAAAGACTGAGGGAGCGATGCCGTGCGTCCGGCGGGGGCAGCGCGCCGACGTCCGGCCCTTTCAGATAGCGCCGATACCGGCAGCCCGGGTACCAACTAGTTAAGAGTGTGCATCCTATATAGAACGTAAGCAATCCACTCCCAACATCCGTTAAATGTCGCGGCAGGATAAAAGCGGCGGCAAATCCCCATAGCGCCAACATCCCCGCGGCAAGCGTCTGCCCGATGAGCCAGCATACCGCCTGCCTGCTGACACGCCCCTCCCGCTGCGCCGTCCACGCATGGTACGTCAGCCGGCCAAGGCCGACAGACATACCGAGAAACAAAGATAACCAAAGCGCCGCAAAAATCATCCACATAGCGCGCATCCCTCCTCCCGGCGATACATTTTTCTCACGAACAGCTACAGCGATGCGGCGACCATCAATATCCCGATCAGCATGACGAGCCCCCCGATAGGCCATATACAGAACCCATGCATTAAATATCCGTAGGAACGATAATGTTCCGCATCCATCGGAGGCAGATCATGCATATCCGTCCGCTTCAAATAGCGAATATACCTTCGATCCGTATACGATCCAATAAAAATTACACTCCCCATGCAAAAAACAAGCATTCCTCTCGCCGTCCCCGTTTGCATAAAGGGCGCCGTCCGGATCAGCGGATCCAAAAGGCCTAAAATCAGCACGATGACGATACCGTATAGCCGCCCCGCCATACGACAGAGCCTCCGTCCGCTGACCCGCCCTTCCCGATAATAGCCGACGAACCTGCACAGCCGCCGACCATAGAGGAACGTCCCCGCTGCAACGAGCAGAATACATAAAATATTTCCCCACATGGGAACCTCCCTCCCCGCTCCTGGTCATACGGTATTTCCTTCAGAATATCCCTTGATCATGGCACTGTCAATTGAAAAATGGTACCCTCACTCATGCATGCCGCTCCGACATAAAGTGCCGACATGAAAAGCGCGCGTCACCGCCCCATCTGCTCCATATACGCACGTGTCTCCCTCACAACGACGTCCGAAAGCGCGAGCAGGGCGATGAGGTTTAGGATCGCCCCGGAACCGTTGACGATGTCGGCGGACACCCAATCGCCTCGAGTTTGAGGAACGCGCCGAGCACAATGCGCATGATAAAGACGAGGTGGTACCGGGGCGTATGCCTCCGTGCCCATCATCCCTCCCTACCGCTGTAACACAACAAAAAGAAGGGGCTGTAACGAAATACTACAAACAAAGATTGGGTACATATCAGCCGGAAGCCCTGTATTTATTGCATAAGAAAAGGACTGTAACGAAAGTGCGAAAAACGCTATTTCGTTACAGTCCCCAATTCCACTTATCATAATGCTGCTTATTTTTAGAACGATACTCAAAAGGATCAGAACCCCGCCGAGCCACAATAATGCAAAACCTTTATACAAGCTGTCTTCGAACATCCTGCGGGAGGACAGCTTACGATCCATCGCGGGAAGGTCGTCCGGAGCAGTAGCTTCCAGGTATTTCAGATATCTTCGTGCCGTATGCCCGACAAGAACAGACGCGCCTCCTATAGAAAAAATCCATACGAGAAACGCTGTATCCTTCGATGTAAAACCAAATAAAAGGTCTCCCGAGCTACAGCAACTGAAAAAAGTCCCGCAAGCACTAAAACATAGATCAGTATTCCCATATAATAAACTGCGCGCTGTCCGCTTGCCGCCCCTTTTTCATGTTGGCGGCATCCATGCACAAACAGCGCGACGAAGATAAAAATAATCACCCATGCCCCTATGATATATTCTACATCCATGAGGGATTCTTATCTTTTGCCGAGATCCTTTTTAATTTTTACGCTGTTTTTTAGGATCGTCATACGGATTTTCAGCGATTAACGACGTTCTGCGGATGCCCTTCAATGAACGATCGCACGTTGTCTGCGGTGATCTGCATGATGCGTTCGCGGGCTTCCTTTGTTGCCCACGCGATGTGCGGGTTGATGATGCAGTGTGGGGCGTTGAGCAACGGATTGTCCGCGGTGATGGGCTCTGCGGATACGACGTCGACCGCCGCCCACGCGACCTTGCCGCTCCTGAGGGCGGCGGCGAGATCCTGCTCGACGATGAGCTGTCCGCGCCCGTTGTTGACGATGATCACGCCGTCCTTCATCCGGGCGATCGCCGCCGCGTCGACGATCCCCTCGGTCGCGGGGGTCAGCGGGCAGTGGAGGAAGATGAAATCAGAGCGCGCAAAGAGCGTATCGAGCGGCACATAGTCCGCGACGGCGCGCCCCTCGTCCGTCTCGGTGCGGCTGTAGGCGATGACGTTCACGTTCAGCGCGCGCAGGACGCGCGCGGTGGCTCTGCCGATGCGCCCAAGTCCGATGATGCCCGCGGTCTTGCCGCTGACCTCGATGAGGGGACGCTGCCAATAGCAAAAATCGATGCTGGACGTCCATTCGCCCGCATGGACGGAGCGGTCATGATGCCCGACCTGCGAGCACGCCTCGAGGAGGAGTGCGATTGCATTCTGACTTACATTGTCCGTACCGTAGCCGGGTACATTCATGACATCGATATTCTTTTTGCGTGCATAGGCAGCGTCGACTGTGTTGTATCCCGTAGCGAGTACGGCAACGGCACGCAGGTTCGGACAGGCGTCCATGGTTGCGGGGCTAATCGGCGTCTTGTTGATGACGATGATCTCGGCGTCGCCGATGCGTTCGCGGATGCGCGGCGATTCGTCGTACGATGTGCGGTCGTAGACCGTGAGGTCGCCGAGCGCCGCGAGGGGCGACCAGCTGATGTCGCCCGGATTCTCCGTATATCCGTCCAAAACAACGATCTTCATGCGCAGTCCTCCCATGAGATTATTTCGGTCATATTCCTTCTCAATAGGATTCGACGGTGCCCGCGCTCAGTCCTGCTTTTCCATGTATTTCCGCGTCTCGCGGACGACGACGCCCGAGAGGGCGAGCAGGGCGATGAGGTTCGGGATCGCCATGAGTCCGTTCACGATGTCGGCGAGAATCCAGATCGCCTCGAGTTTTAGAAATGCGCCGAGCGCGATGAGTACGATAAAGACGACGCGGTACGGGAGGATGCCGCCGCGCCCCGCGAGATAGACGACGGCGCGCTCGCCGTAGTAGTTCCAGCCGAGAATTGTGGTAAATGCGAAAAGGGCGAGCGAGACGGTGAGAAGCGCACCGCCGACCGCGCCGTAAAAGCTCGTGAACGCCGCGCCCGTCATGGCGGCGCCCGCCGTGTCCCCGTTCCATGCGCCCGTGAGTACAAGAACCAGTCCGGTCATAGAGCATATAATGATGGTGTCAATAAATGTGCCTGTCATGGAGACAAGTCCCTGCTCGGCGGGTTCGTTGGTCTTTGCCGCAGCCGCCGCGATCGGTGCGGAGCCAAGTCCCGATTCGTTCGAGAATACGCCGCGCGCGATGCCGTTTTTCATCGCCATCATGACGGTCGATCCTGCAAAGCCGCCCGCAGCCGCCGTTCCGGTAAAGGCACCATCAAGGATGAGCGCGATCGCGCCGGGGATCTCGCCGAGATGTGCAAGGATGATGCCGAGGCAGATGACGACGTAGAGCGCCGCCATAAAGGGGATGACGCGCGCCGCGACTGCCGCGATGCTCTTGAGTCCGCCGATGGTGATGGCGGCGATGACGAGCGTCAGCGCGATGTCCGTATAGAGACGCGGCACGCCGAACGACAGCTCCACCGAGTCCACGATCGCGTTGACCTGCGGGAACGTGCCGATGCCAAAGAACGCGACGAGGACGGTTGCTGCGGCAAAAAACGCGGCAAGCGGGCGGTATTTCTCTCCCATGCCGCGCCGGATGTAGTACATGGGGCCGCCCGCGATCTCGCCGCGCGCGTCCGTTTCGCGGTATTTGACGGCGAGCAGCCCCTCGGCGTATTTCGTCGCCATGCCGAAGAACGCCGCCGTCCACATCCAAAAGATCGCGCCGGGGCCGCCGACCTTCACCGCCGTCGCAACGCCGACGATGTTGCCCGTGCCGATGGTCGCGGCGAGTGCGACGCAGAGTGCCTTAAAGCTCGATATGTCACCGAGCCCCCGGCTCTTTGCTCGGAGAATCAGGCGCAGCGCCTGCGGCAGACGGACGACCTGGATCAGCGAGAGCCGCACGGTCAGCAGAATGCCCGTGCCGACAAGGAGCACGATGAGCGGCGCGCCCCAGAGAAAGGAGTCGATCGCATTTAGGATGGGAAGAAAGGATTCCATGGCACATACCTCCAAAAAAATGAAAATATGCGTGTATCGTATCAAAAATTGGCGCGAATGTCCAGGTATACAAAAAGACCTCTCTCCGGCAAGCGGACAAGAGGTCTTTGATCGTCGGCACTACACCGCCCTATTGACCAGTGCGGCAACGGCGCCTGCGCCCTGTGCTGCGCGAGAGGCAAGCAGGGACGCACGCCCGGGGGAGGTATCCGGGTACGGGTATCCCGCAATGCTGCGCAAGAGCCGGCGCTGCGCGGCTGCATTCGCCCCGCGCATGTGAGTCTCCGATATGAGCTGCTGCCCACGGTAAACCTGCACAAGAACCGAACCATCCGTGAGGAGACGCGTAAAGACGGCATCGCCCTCCGCCTCGGCGGAATGATTCGTTTCCGCAGGCTTAGAGCGCCTAAAATCCTCCAGGGCATCCTCGAATGCGCCCGAAGTGCCTTTCTGGGCAACACGCTGCACCGGTTTCACCGGCGATACAATGCGGTCGACATCAATTTTGTCAAGTACCATCAAGGTCTCCTCCTTTCACGGATGCGATTATTCTGTGCATCTTGTAAATAGTATCGGGGATATAGGTTAAGTCTTGCTTTGTAGAATGTTATGATACCATTTATAATTTATATGTCGTTAAAGTTAATGTATCCATCATACGCGTCTTCATACGTCTAAATAAGTACAAAAGACCTCTTATCCGGTCATCGGATAAGAGGTCTTTGTTGGCTTTTGCGATTTACATTACCGTGTTCATCACGGCTGCCGCCGCTCCCATTGCGCCCTGTGCGGCGCGTGAGTTTTCCCTCCTTTCGCGCTCCTGCAAATTTTTCGCTTCCTTTGATCATATCATCGGAATTTTTCACATAGAGTTTAAGTAAGAATTTGCTGAGCGAGCAGCGCAGCATTGTGTTTTGCTTCGCAGCACCGTATAATCAACGCATGGAATGGAGGAATACCAATGAGTAAAACGAATCGTCCCGGCTTTACGTCGGACTATATGGAGGGGGCGCACCCGACGATCCTGCAGCGTCTCGTCGAGACGAATATGGTGCAGGCGGCGGGCTACGGCTGCGATGAATTTTCCGAGGCGGCGCGTGAAAAAATCCGTGCAGCGTGCGGCGCGCCCGATGCGGAAATCCACTTCCTCGCAGGCGGGACGCAGACGAACATGACGGTGATTTCGGCGATGCTGCGCCCCTATCAGGGCGTCGTTGCGGCAGAGACGGGACACATCGCGCTGCACGAGGCGGGCGCGATCGAGCGCGGCGGGCACAAGGTACTCGCGCTGCCTGCCGTGGACGGGAAACTCACGGCGGAGGCTGTCGCTGCGTGTCTTTCGGCCTATGCGGACGATGAGAACCGCGACCACATGGTGATGCCCGGCATGGTCTATGTCACGCACCCGACGGAGTACGGGACACTCTACACGCGCGCGGAGCTGACCGCCATCAGCGAAATCTGCCGCGCACACGGCGTGCCGCTCTTCCTCGACGGCGCGCGCCTGGCGTACGCGCTCGGCTGCGGCGCGAACGATGTGACGCTCCCGGATATCGCGCGGCTGACGGATGTGTTCTACATCGGCGGGACGAAGTGCGGCGCGCTCATCGGCGAGGCGGTCGTCTTCCCTCAGCCGGGAACGGTGCCGCATTTCTTCTCCATCGTGAAACAATGCGGCGCCCTGCTCGCAAAGGGGCGCCTGCTCGGCATCCAGTTCGACACGCTCTTCACGGACGATCTCTATCGGCGCTGCGGAGCGCACGCGATCGCTGGCGCCGACCGCATCCGTACAGCGCTCCGGGAACGCGGCTATCGGTTCGCATGGGAAACGCCGACGAATCAGATCTTCCTCGCGCTGAGCCCTGCGGAGCGGGAACGCCTCGAACGCGATGCGCAGATCGATTTCTGGGAGAAGGTCTCGGACGAGACGACCGTCATGCGCATCGCCACGAGCTGGGCGACGCGCGCCGAGGATGTCGACCGGCTGATTGCGGTGCTGTAAACACTGGGCTTTCTGAATGGGAGGCACACCACCGGAACTACCGTGCGGCAGCAGCACGCTATCCTGTACCGTTCCCCGGGGAGGAAGTCCCCTGCGATAATTTTATTGCACGTTTATAGAACGCCGCTTTGCGGTTTTCCCACACAACAAAAAGACACGTTGCATGCGTGTCTTTCCACTGATATAATGTGTACAGGCGCTGCCACAGCGGTAGGCGGTCGAATCTTGCCCCTAGAGAGGGGCGATGCTTATGGAGCTCTACGATTTTTTATCGTTGGTTTTCCTCGTTACAATTTGCTTTGCAGCGTTACGAGCATAAGAATCCCCGCCTCTAGTCTCCAGCTCTAGGCGGGGTTCTTACTCAGTTGATTGTTTGGGGCTGACCGTCTGCCGGCAGCGCCTTTTTCTATGCTCATTATAGCTTTTCCCCGGAGCTTCGTCAAGCCCTCACCCGACGGAGCGCTTGAACTTGCGGACGGCGACGCCGAAAAAGAGGAGTGTAAAGCCCGCGAGGAAGAGGGTCTGATGCCAGAGCGCGGCGATGCCGCCGCCCTTGAGAAAGATCATGCGCTGGATCTCGATGTAGTGGGTCATGGGGATGGCGAGGCTGATGTATTGAAAAATCGCCGGCATGGCATCGCGCGGGAACATGAATCCCGAGAGGAGAACGGCGGGCAGGAGGGTCGCGAGGCTGAGAAGCCCTGCCTGTAACTGGCTGCGCGCGAGTGAGGAGATCATGAGCCCCATCGTGAGGGAGGCAAGCAAAAACAGGGTCGTGAGTGCATAGAGAAGCGGAATGCTGCCGCGCAGCGGCACGCCGAACACAGCAAGCGCAACGATGATCGAGACGGTTGCCTGGATATAGCCGAGGGCGATGTACGGCAGTATCTTTCCAACGAGCAGCTCCCACACATGCAGCGGCGTGACAAGAAGCTGCTCCAGCGTGCCTGTCTCGCGCTCGCGCACGATCGCCATTGAGGTCATGAGCACCATCGTGAGACTGAGGATGATGCCCATAAGCGCGGGCAGCATGTAGTAGGCGGTGACGGCATCCGGGTTGTACCACGCACGGATGCGCACATCGTACGCGGGCGTGATCGCCGGTGTGCCGCGCGCGGCAACGGGTCGGACGTGTATGCCGAGCCCTGTAAGCGCAGCGATCGCAGAGGTCGACCCGATAGAGTCGGAAGCGTCCACGATCGCCTGAATCGGCACCGTCCGCCCCCGGTTTGCCTCCGCCGTGAGATCAGGCGGGAAAACGATGCCGATGCGCGCATCCCCGTTTTGAATCCGCTCATCAAGCTCCTCATAGCTGTAGGCGATATAGCGCAGGTCAAAATACCCGCTCGCCGTCATGGCCGCAAGGAAACTGCGGCTCTCCTCACTCCGCGACTGGTCGAACACGACGGTCGACTGATGCTTCACATCCGTACTGATTGCCATCCCGAACACGATGAGATAGACGAGCGGCAGGAGGAAGGTCACACCGATCGTCATGGGGTCGCGCCGCATCTGTATCAGCTCCTTGCGCAGGAGCGCAACAATGCGCATCATCTCCTCACCCCCTCTGCTGTCGATCGTAATAGATGAAGACATCCTCCATCGAGAGTGCTGCGGGCTGTGCCTGCACCTCCGACGGCACTTCCGCGCCCCTTGGGATGAGCGCACGCACCTGGCGTCCGAACACATAAACCTCGTCATACTGCGCATGTGCCGCACGCAGCGCGGCCTCCGCCTCTCCCGTGCTCTCATAGGGCAAAACGAACAGGCGCGCCGGCAATTCATCCTTGAGCTCGGCGGGCGAACCCGCGGCAATCTTACGCCCCGCCTGTAAAAAGGCGATCTCATCGCAGTGTTCCGCCTCGTCCATGAAATGTGTCGTGACAAAGACAGTCGTGCCCTCGCCGCCCGCCATCTCCGAGAGCAGGTTCCAAAAGAGCCGCCGCGACGTAGGATCGACGGCAGACGTCGGTTCGTCAAGGACGAGCAGTGCCGGACGGTGCAGAATCGCACAGCCGAGCGCAAGACGCTGCTTCTGCCCGCCCGAGAGCCCGCCTGCGAGGACGTCCCGCTTTTCAACCAACTGCATCTGCGCGAGCACGTCCGCGCAGCGGCATCGGCGCTCCTCTTTTGCAAGGCCGTAGAGCCCGCCGTAGAACATCATATTCTCCCACACCGTAAGGTTCTCATAGAGACTGAAGCGCTGCGACATATAGCCGATCGACTGTTTCACCCGTTCAGGGTGTACGGCTGTATCGCAGCCGAGGACGAGCGCTGTGCCGTGCGTCGGGGAGAGCAGCCCGCAGATCATGCGGATCGCGGTGGATTTTCCCGAGCCGTTCGACCCAATGAAACCAAAGATCGAGGCGCGCCGCACGGTAAGGTTCAGCCGATCGACGGCCGTATAGCTGCCGAATACGCGAGTGAGGTCGTGCGTCTCGATGACGGCGCCTTCGGATATTTTATCTTGCATGATGCCAGTCCAAATCTACATCAGCCGGCATGCCCGGCTTCAGCGCGCCGTCCTCGTTGTGCACCGCGACCTTAACCGCAAAGACAAGATTGGCACGCTCGTCCTTCGTGATGCTCTGACGCAGTGTGTACTCGGCCGCATCGCTGATCTCCTTGATCGTCCCGTTGAGCGGTTCCGCACGGCCGTCGATGTAGACAAGCGCCGCATCCCCGATGCGCAGATCGCCGAGGACGTCGGTCGTCACATAAACCTTCACCCAAACGTCCTGCGGGTCGATGATGGTCGCGAGCGCCGCGCCCGCACGGACGTACTCACCCGGCTCATAGTTCTTCGTAAGGACGACACCGTCCGCGGGTACGCTGACCGTGAGGTCGTCGACCGCAGCGTCGTCGATCGCGAGGATCGCCTGCTGTCGCTTCACATCCTCGGCGGCCATGCGGATATCCTCGGGGCGGCTGCCATTTTTGAGAAGCGCTTCCTGCTGCTCGGCAGCGCGCAGATTTGCCTCGGATGCCTCCCGTTCCTCACGCAGGGCATCGAATGCCTGCGGTGCGATCGCTCCCTCCGCGAGGAGCTGTGCCCCACGTTCATAGTCTGCCGCCGCCTTATCCGCTGCCGCGCGTGCCGCCCGCGTGCGTGCCGCCGCCGCAGAGATATCCTCCGCCCGGCTGCCGTGCACCGCACGGTCGAGATGTGCCTGTGCATACGCAAGTGCCGCCTCATCCCGCAGCCGTGCTGCCATAAGATCATTGCGCCGGATGCGTGCAGCAATATCCCCTTGATGTACCTCCATCCCCTCCGTGAGCAGCAGTTCCTCAATGGTTCCGCTCTCCTTCGCACTGATGTCGATGCGCGTTGCTTCAACTGTGCCCGTGAGGAGATTCGTCCGTGCTGTCTGCGCACTGTAAGAGCGGTAGGCGATCACAGACAGTATGATGACCGCGATAAGAATGAGCGCAATACGTATGTGTTTTAGTTTCATCCGGTTCATCCTTTCTAGGGCGATAAATATACTCTGTTGTTGGTATAATAATTACTGAATTAATAGAAAATATTATAGCATACGATTTTAAGGGGCAATCACTAATTTTCGATTAGATATGCGGATCAACATATTACATATACGCCTATGCACGCTAAACCACGCTTCACGATTGAAAGCACGAGGTGCACGTCATACAATGGATACAGAAGCTTTCACAACACTCCCCGAAAGGAGCGTGCACCATGAAGAAGATGCTCACTCTGCTCGTGTTGGCGGTTTTCCTGCTCAGCGCTGCGGGCTGCGGCTCTGCGCAGGAAGCCGATGTGCCGGCACAACATGCGACGGCAAATGCCCGGTCGGCTCCCCCTGCGCTAAAAACGAAAGTACTCTTCATCAACACAAGCCGTGACCCAAACGGCAATACGTACAAGATGGGAGAAGCGTTCCTCGCCGGCGTTCCGCACGACACGCTCTTTCTGAACGACTACAAAATCTACCAGCTCGGCCAGCACTATGACGACGACCGGCTCGCCGACGTTCTTGCGGCGACAGCGCAGGCGGATACCATCGTCATCGGCACGCCCGTCTACTGGCACACGATGAGCGGCGCGCTCAAGACCTTCATCGACCGCACCGTCCTCTTCCTTCATGGCGGCGGCTATATTGGGGGGCTGCACGGTCGGTATCTCGACTGGGGGCTGCACCAGGGCGACCTCGCGGACGCCGGCACGCTCTTTGCCGTGGACTACCGCCTCGCCCCGGAGAACACCTATCCTGCGGCGCTTGAGGATGCCGTGACCGCATATCGCGCAATTCTA
The DNA here is from genome assembly GCF_000287655.1 of Selenomonas sp. FOBRC9. Lineage (NCBI taxonomy): Bacteria > Bacillati > Bacillota > Negativicutes > Selenomonadales > Selenomonadaceae > Selenomonas > Selenomonas sp. FOBRC9. Next base: position 94,545 of record NZ_ALJR01000044.1, on the reverse strand, counting down.
AAAGCGGGAACCGATCCGCAGCAGATTGTGCTCGTCGGAGACTCCGCCGGCGGAAACCTCGCCGCAGCGCTGCTCCTCTCTCTGCGCAACAACAACATGCCGCTGCCAAAGGCGGCCATCCTCATATCGCCATGGGGTTATCTCGGCAGCGACCTGCCGTCGCATATGAACAACATCCCGAAGGATCAAGTGCTCGGCGAAAAGAACGTCCGCCTCGGCGGTGAGGTCGCCCGTCCGTCCTACCGCAAGGATGCCCCTGTCACCGATCCGTACATCTCCCCCGTCTATGCCGACCTCACGGGACTGCCGCCCATGCTGATCACGTCGGGCGGCGACGAACTCTTCCTCGATGACGCGGCGCTCCTCGCGGCACACGCGACGGCCGCGGGCGTCCCCGTGCAGTTTACCATCTACCCGCGCATGTCGCACGACTGGACGCTCCTCCTGCCCGAGCTGCCCGAATCCGCCGCAATGGACGCGGAGATCCGGCAGTTTGTCGATGCGCAGCTGAGATAAACGATCGCGCCGTCTATATCGATTATAGCGTCGTGACATGGATGGGCGGCATCATCGACATCGCGCCTGAGACGCTGCACGACTAGAGCGAACCGATACCGGAACCGAATCCTGCATAATTTACACAATATCAAAAGCCTCCGTACGGACACCCTATACGGAGGCTTTTACATATACAATAGATGTCGATTCGTGACACTAGATGTCAATTCGTGACACTCATGCGGTTACCGGAAAGTGGGACGATAGCAAGCGTTTTCCCAAGCGGCGCCAATACCTTGAGCAGTGTGCCAAGCTGCGGGTTCGCATCCCCGCGCTCCATTCTCGCGATTTGCGGTTGTTTGATCCCCGTCAACTCCTCGAGTTGACGCTGACTGATGCCTTTCTCCTCACGCGCGTTGACGAGTGCCGTAATCAGCGCTGCCTGCATATCGCTTTCCGCGATTTCCTCCGCCGTATAATGCGCGCGGTCGAAATCGTCATCCCATATGGGAAATCCGCCTTTGGTGCAGTTCATGCCTGTCCCTCCCTTGCTTTGAAATCCGCCAATTCGTGCTTGGCTTGCTCTATTTCTCTCTTCGGTGTCTTTTGGCTCTTTTTCACAAAACTGTGGAGCAGGACAAATGCGCCGTCATGCCAGCCTGCAAATAAGATGCGATCCCTTATGGGGCCGCAGTTCCCAAATTTCTCCTTCTAGGTGTTGGCAATATGTTTCGGGAAGTCGTGTGCCATTCATCACAAGAGCCTTCACATACGCGCGGATTTTGGTGCGCTTGATGCGGCTGTCCTTGCTGCCATCATTTTCTAATGACTCTATGTAATCAAGCAGAGGCGACTTCCCGTTCCTATCGACGTAAATGATAATTTGATGCACCCGTCTCCCCTTCTCTCTTCCCTCAAGATAATTCATATGTTATCGCCTGTCAAGCTCTTTACGTTATCCAAGTAACGATTCCTGACTGCAAGTGCATATACAAAAAGCCCCCGAAAGTGCCGCCCACACTCTCAGGGGATTCGTCGTTTGGTGACAATTTTATCGGGATGTTTCCGCGGTGAGCGTCAACTTCTCGAGATAAACCAGCAGCACCGAAACATCCGCCGGCGACACACCGCTGATGCGGGACGCCTGCCCGATGGAGTGCGGACGAACGGCGGCGAGTTTTTCCTGCGCCTCAAGACGCAGGCTCGTAATAGCAGCGTAGTCGATCTCCTCCGGGATACGGCGCCGTTCGAGCCGCTCCATGCGCGCGATCTGCTCCCGCTGTTTGCGGATATAGCCGTCGTAGCGCACGGTGATCTCGACTTCTTCCTTCACATCGTCCGCGAGTATTGGGAGGTTAAAGATGCGTGCGAGCACGTCGTAGCTGCCCTCGCGGCGCAGGAGCGCGGCGAGATTCATCGGCGTGCGCAGAGGGAGAAGTCCCGCATCCGCAAGCCGCCCTTCCGTCGCCGCGTCAGGCGTGAGTTTCGTAGTCTCAAGGAGACGCAGCGCCGCCGCGATGGCGTCGCGTTTCGCGGTAAACTTCGCCCAGCGCGCATCGCTCACGAGTCCGATCTCGCGCCCGACGGGCGTCAGGCGCAGATCGGCATTGTCCTGACGTAGGATCAGCCGATACTCGGCACGGCTCGTCATCATGCGGTAGGGTTCCTCCGTCCCCTTCGTCACGAGGTCGTCGATGAGGACGCCGATGTAGCCGTCGCTGCGCCCGAGGATGAGCGGTTCCTCGCCTGCAGCCTCACGCGCGGCGTTGATGCCCGCGATCAGCCCCTGCGCCGCCGCCTCCTCGTAGCCGCTCGTGCCGTTCGCCTGCCCGCAGCTGTAAAGCCCCGCGATGCCCTTCACGGCGAGCGACGGTTCGAGTCCAAGAGGGTCAAAACAATCGTACTCGATGGCGTAGCCGGGGCGCATGATGCGCGCGTGCTCCAGCCCCGCGATGGTCGTGAGGAACGCCTCCTGTACATCGGTCGGCAGGCTTGTAGACATCCCCTGCACATACATCTCATTGGTATGCAGCCCCTCCGGCTCGAGGAAGAGCTGATGCCGCTCCTTGTCCGGGAACCGCGCAATCTTCGTCTCGACGGAAGGGCAGTAGCGCGGCCCAATGCCCTCGATGACCCCGTTCGCCATCGGCGCGCGGTGGAGATTTGCACGGATGACTTCGTGCGTCTCGACATTGGTATAGGTGAGCCAGCAGCGCACCTGCTCACGCGGCATCTTCTCGGTCATAAAGGAAAAGGGCGGCGCGCTCTCCTCGCCCTCCTGCACCTGCGTCCGAGCAAAGTCGACCGTACGTGCATCCACACGTGCGGGCGTGCCGGTCTTGAACCGCATGATTTTGAGCCCCAACGCCCGCAGGGAATCCGAGAGCTGCATCGCGGGGCGCTGTCCGTTTGGCCCGCCGTCGTAGATGGTTTCGCCGAGGATAATGCGTCCGCGCAGATACGTCCCCGTCGCAAGGATGACGGCGCGCGCAGTGATCTGTTCGCCCGTCTCACAGCGGACGCCCGTGACGCGTCTGCCGTCCTCCGTCTCCTCGCTCAGCAGCTCCGTGACGAGAAGCTGACGCACGTCGAGGTGCGGCGTATTTTCGAGTGTTTCCTTCATGATGCGCTGATAGAGGAATTTATCCGCCTGCATCCGGAGCGCGTGGACGGCGGGTCCTTTGCCCGTATTGAGGAGCCGCCGCTGGATGGACGCCCTGTCCGCCGCGATGCCCATCTCGCCGCCGAGCGCATCGATCTCGCGCACGAGGTGGCTCTTGCCGGGCCCGCCGACGGACGGGTTGCAGGGCATCATCGCGATGTTGTCGAGCGAAAGCGTCACGCAGAGCGTACGCCGCCCGAGCCGCGCCGCTGCGAGCGCCGCCTCGACACCCGCGTGCCCCGCACCGACGACGATAATGTCGTAATCTGTCGAATGATTCATAATTCCTTCCAAAGTTTTCCGGTTGATTCAGACAAGAAAAAATCCGTCCCGGCGGACGGCTATACTCATGGCAAAGTAAAACTTGCACGGTATGTTTCATTTTGCTATACTTACGATAAGGCACTGTCAGTCACAGGCAGGCGGTCAATTCTCGCCCCCAATATTCAGAGGGGGTGATTGGTATGGAGATATATGAGTTCCTAACGGTTCTTGTGCTGCTCCTCGCGCTAATCGTAGCGATTAAGTCGTAAACGAGAAATCCCCGCCTTCGCATCTCCAAGCAGTAGGCGGGATTCTCGTTCACTTGCTCTGGGGGCAATCGCTTGTCGACAGTGCCCCTTTTATGCTCTTATTTTACCATCCAACATATATTTCGTCAAGCGTCCCTACTTCCCGATGCAGAATTCGCTGAAGATCTTGTCGATGAGGTCGGTGTCTACTGTCTCGCCCAATATCTCGCCGAGGATTTCGTAGGCGGCGCGCAGGTCGATGGACACAAAGTCTGTGCCCATGTCCGCCGCAAGCGTCTCCTGCGCCGCCTGCAGATGCTCTGCCGCACGGCGCAGTGCCTCCGTCTCGCGCTCCACGTTCGGGAGCGCGCCGTCACCGAGGTCTCCTTCCATACGCCGGACGATCTCCGCAATCGCGCGGCGCAGGTCGTCCAGCCCCGTCCCAGCCTGTGCCGAGATAACGAGCACGGGCGCATCGAGCATCGAGAAATCCGCCGCTGTGAGGACAGAATCGCGATCCTCCTTGTTGCAAAGGATAATCATCTCCGCCGCGCAGTTCCGGAGACGCACGATCAAGTCCTCGTCCTCCGGCGTAAGCGGAGCCGCCCCGTCAAAGACGGCGAGGACAAGCTCGGCATCGGCGAGGTGCCTCTGTGTTCGCGCGACGCCGATCTGCTCCACGGCATCCTCCGCCGCGCGCAGTCCCGCCGTATCGAGCAGACGCAGAGGGATTCCCTCGATCACGATCTGCTCCTCGATCACGTCGCGCGTCGTCCCCGGCACATCCGTCACGATGGCACGCTCCATGCCGAGCAGGGCGTTGAGGAGACTCGATTTCCCGACGTTCGGCCGCCCGACGATCACGGTCTTCATCCCCTCGCGCAGAATGCGTCCTGCATCCGCCCCCGCGCGCAGCCGCGCGACATCCGCGGATGCCGCTGCGATATCTGCCGCGAGCGCCCCTGTTCGTGCCTCCGGAATATCGTCCTCAGGGAAATCAATCCCCGCCTCGATGTGTGCGATTGCCCCGAGGAGACGCGTACGGATCCCCGCAATTTTCTCCGCGAGCGCCCCCGCCATACGCTCCCGCGCCACACGCACCGCACGCGCGCTCTTTGCAGAGATCAGCTCCATCACGCCCTCGGCGCGCGAGAGATCGAGCCGCCCATTCAGGAAGGCGCGCTTTGTAAACTCACCCGCCTCGGCAGGTCTTGCCCCCGCCTCCCATGTGCGCAGCAGCACCTCACGCAGAACGAGCGTCCCGCCGTGGCATTGGAGCTCTGCGGTATCCTCGCCCGTGTAGGAATGCGGCGCGCGCATATAGAGCAGCACGCACTCGTCGATCACCGTACCGTCCGCCGCCACGATATGCCCGTAGCGCGCCGTATAGGGCTCGATGCCCTCGAGCCGCCCGCCGCGTGCAGGACGGAACACCGCGCGCGCCACATGCAGCGCATCCGCCCCGCTCACACGGACGATTCCAATGCCGCCCGCCCCCGGCGGCGTTGCGATCTGACTGATGGTATCGCGCTCTCCTCGCATCATAGCTCCTTTATCCTATCGTCAAAAAAAGCAGCCCGCGGCTGCGCTGTTCCTGTGCACATATTATACTGCCGCCCCGCCCAAACTGCAAGCATCGCCCCGCAGTCCTTCAATCCCGCTCCGCAGTTATTTTCCTCCACAAGAGGCGCACAATATACAGGATAGAGGCGCATGCGGCAACGACCAGGATCAGTACCACAAACGCGGTATGAAGTCGGCTCCATAGGGTGACGCCAAAGAGAACCAGCCCCATACAGTTTATCGGCAGCAGAACCATGACGATGAGGATCGTATGGTGCGATTGGCATTTGCCTAATTTTTTCAGCGCTGCATTGAGCAGCAGCATAACGCCCGTGCCAATCACAGTGTTCCCTATGATGGTTCCTACCATAAATCCCAATTCATAGGGCGTAAGATGATCCATATGCTTCGTCCCCTTTCATGGATCCAGCGGCCTTATATATCTGATTATAGCACATTCCCTCGCAATATTTCAGCGATGCTTTATGCCGCCGTCCTCACAGCACAAAACCGCCGCACCTTAGCTTTTCCACTAAGATGCGGCGGCTTTTCTATAAAGGAGGGAGATTTTATGCCTTTGCCCTTTTCCCGCCCATGGTCATGAACAGGAAGAAAATGGCGAGGACGCAGGAGGTGAGGAGGCTGATGAAGCCGCCCGTCCATCCGAAGTGATCGACGACGAATCCCATGTAGACGCCGGCGAACGCAGAGCCGACGATGTAGCCCATGAGTCCGGTGAGCCCTGTGGCACCGCCGGTTGCGACGCGCGGCACCATGTCGGCTGCCTGCAGTCCGATCATCATGACGGGACCGTAAATGAGGAAGCCGATGGCGATGAGGGCGAGGTTGTCGACGAGGATATTGCCCGGCGGGTTGAACCAGTAGACGAGGATGGCGACGATGACGAGCGCCATGAAGATCATGGTCGCGGGCGCGCGCCGTCCGCGGAACACGCGGTCGCTGAGGTAGCCGCTGACGAGCATTCCGGGGATGCCCGCCCATTCATAGAGGAAGTACGCCCAGCGCGAGCTCTCCTTGCTGAATCCTTTGATGGCAGCGAGGTAGGTCGGCGCCCAGTCGACGACGCCGTAGCGGATGAAGTAGACGAAGATGTTCGCGATGGCAAGATACCAGAGGAGTTTGTTCTTGAGGACGTACTTCATGAGTACTTCCTTTGCCGTCATTTGCTTCTCCATGAAGGCGCCGTGCTCTTTCGGGTAGTCGTTCTTGTACTCCTCGATGGGCGGCAGTCCGCAGGACTGGGGCGTGTCGCGCAGGAGGAAAAAGGTGAGGATCGCGAGCGCGATGGAGATCATCGCGGGGAAGAAAAAGATGCTGTTCCACGTGCCAAAGATGGCGATGCCGATGGTCGCAAGCGGCGCAATGAGCCCGCCGCCGAGGTTGTGCGAGACGTTCCACCATGACCACCACGCGCCGCGCTCGGTCTGGGAGAACCATGTGACCATGGACTTTGCGTACGGAGGATAGCCCATGCCTTGGAACCATCCGTTCATAAAGCTCAGCGCGCACATGATGGGGATGCTCGTCATGACGCCCGGCACGACGCCGAACGCGAGGGTGACGAGGGCGCTGAGGAGGAGTCCAACGGTCGCAAAATACTTCGGATTCGACCGGTCGGAGATATTTCCCATGACGAATTTGCTGACGCCGTACGCGACGGAGAGCATGGTAAGGACGATGCCGAGATCCGCCTTCGAGTAGCCGTAATCCTGTATCATGTACGGGATCGCAAGGCTGAAATTCTTGCGGATGAGGTAAAATGTCGCATAGCCGATGAATGTGCCGAGGAACACCTGCCGGCGGATCGATTTGTACCGCTCGTCGACGAGGTGCGCGGGCAGCCGCTCGATATGCGGTGCGGGGGAAAAGATAGACATGCCGCTTCATCTCCTTTGTGTGTTTTTCATCTGTAATTAGTATACAGAATGAAAAATCGGGAGACCATCGGCAAAGTTCTTCTTTTTCATCAGATTTTCAGAGAAAAATTCCGCCCCCGCATCAGGAAAATTCTGATGGGACTATACGCCCGGTGTCTGTAAAAGTCCGTGGCGGATGGCGAGCGCGACGAGGTCGCTGCGGCGGCTGCATCCGAGTTTTTCGTAGATGTGCGTCTTGTGCGTGTCGACGGTCTTGCCGCTCAGGTGGAGCTGCTCTGCGGTCTCGGTGACTGTGTAGCCGCGGATGAGGCGGTCGAACACCTCTTTTTCGCGCTCGGTGAGCCGTGCGCGCGGGTCTTCCTCGGCGTCCCCGGGGCGGCTGAACATGGCAGCGAGGAGCGACTGCTGTGCGTTCGGGCTGAGGTAGCGGCGTCCCTCGGCGAGGGCGTGCAGGGCGTCGAAGAGTTCGTCGTCCGCCGAGGTCTTTGGGAGATAGCCCATCGCGCCCGACTGCATCGCCTTGTAGATGTATTCCTCATCCTCGTGCATACTGAGGACGAGGATCTTCACAGTGGGATACTGCGCGCCGATGGCGCGGATGGCGGCAAGCCCGCCCATGCCGGGCATGGAGATGTCGAGGATCACGAGGTCGACGGGCGTCTCCCTCAGCAGCGCGAGCGCTTCCTCTGCGCTGCCCGCCTCGGCGGTGACGCGGTACTCGCGCGCGTTCTTCAGCAGGAGCTTGATCCCCGCGCGGATCAAGAGGTGATCGTCGATGATCATCAGGTTCATCATGTGCGCGCCCCCTTTGTGCGAAATTCGATGCGGTAGACGGTCGCCCAGTCGGGCGGCTCGCTGCCGATCTCCATGCGTCCCGCGAGCAGGCGGACGCGTTCCTCGATGCCGTAGATGCCCATGTGGTTCTCGCGGCGTGCGGCACGCATCCGCTCGCCCGTGATGCCGACGCCGTTGTCCTTGACCCACAGGGTGATGCGCTCCCCGACGTCCAGGCGGACGAGTGCGCGCGTCGCGCCTGCGTGGCGGATGATGTTCGTGAGACATTCCTGCACGATGCGGTAGACGGCAAGGCTCTCGACGTCGCTGAGCGTGCCCTCGATGCGACAGGAGAGTGTGATCGCGGGCGCATCGCCGCCGCGGTAGTCGTGGACGAGCTTTTCCAGCGCCGCCTCGATGCCGAGCTCGTCGAGCGCGGGCGGGCGCAGCTCCACGGCGAGACGGCGGAGTTTCGTCAGGGTATCGGCGGTCTCGTCGCGAATGGCGAGGAGCGCCTTTTGCATATTTTCATCCGCGGTCTCGTTGGCGAGCGCGCGCAGGGAGAACAGGAGCGCGGTCAGCGTCTGCCCGGTCTCGTCGTGCAGCTCCATCGCGATGCGCTTGCGCTCCTCCTCCTGCGCGGTGATGATGTGGCGGATCAGGCGGGTGCGCTCGCGCGCGCCTTCTTTCAGGTGCTCCTCCATGCGGTTCATGGCGTTCGCGAGACGTCCGATCTCGTCCGACGAGGAGAGCGCGATGCTGCGCGGGGAGAAATGCCCCTTTGAGATGTGCTCGGCGCGCTCCATGAGGTGAAAGAGCGGGCGCGTGAGGATTTCGGACAGGCGGAAAATGAGCAGCGTCGCGAGCAGCAGAATACCGAGCGTGATGCCGCTGAGCTTAAAGAGATTCGTCCGCAATAGTCCCGCGAGCGCGTCCTCACTCACGCCGACGCGCACCGTGCCGAGCGCGCCGCCCTCGATGGGCGCGCTGACATCGCGGATGCGCCCGCGGTCGGTGCGGATCTCCATGACGTCGGGTTCTTCCCCTGCCGCCGTGTGCAGTTCGCGCAGGTGGAGCGGCATTCCCTTCGAGAACGTATGCGCCATGACGCGCCCCTGCTCGTCGAGGAGGAAGATGTACGCGACGAAATCGTTGTTGCGCTTCGTCGTGTGGATGAGTTCTTCGAGGGCAAAGAGATTGCCCGTTTGGATCGCCTCGCTGCTCAGCTCCGCCACCTCGACGGCAACGCTCGTGCCGCGCCGCTCAAGCGATGCGCGCATGACGTCTGAGATCGTCGACCAAAAGAGCAACCCCGTCAGGAGGGCAAAGAGGAGCACGATTGCCATCATGACGGCGGTCAGTTTCCCCGCAATGCGGAGTTTTGCAAACCAGCGCATCAGATCCCCTCTTCCGGTGAAAACTGCGGGTACAGCTCGGGCTGCGGCGGGACGAAGCGGTCAATGAGCAGATGCTGCATCGCTTCTTTTGCCTCGGCGTCCGCATCGAGATGGAGCAAAATCTCCTGCACGGCGTCCGCATCTCCGAGATCGCGGCGTGCGACGACGGGCCCCATGCCGCTGCCGGGCATCGCCTCAAGGAGGTGAATCCTGTCGAGGATCGCGGGCGCGTTCACGCGGTAATAGTCGTAGGTGAGACTCGCGATGACGCCACCGTCCACGAGCCCGTCCGCGACGGCGCGCAGCGAGTCGTCGTGACTATAGGTAAAGTAGTACGAGCCGAAGAAATGCTCGGGATCTTCGCCCATTGTGCGCAGGCGCGCCCGCAGCTCGATGTAGCCGGAGTAACTGAGGGGATCGACATAGACGAACCGCCGCCCGCGCAGATCGCTCAGCGCCTGTGCGGGAGAGGTGCGCGGAACGATAATGTACGAAAAATAGCGGTTCGCCCCGTCCCGCTCCGGCATCGCGAGCAGGCGGACATCCTCCTTTTTCCCGTAGACCATGTACGCCCCGCTCGACAGGAACGCAACGTCGGCGTCGCCGCGCGCGAGGAGCTGATTGATCTCCGCGTAGCTGCGGCGGTGCAGCAGGAGCACCGGGCGCCCGAGGAGCCGCCCGATGCTGCGCACCATCGCGTGCTGATATTCGTCCGTCGTTTGATGGTTCAGCACCGAGATCATCGCGATCCGCAGCGGCTGCTCACGCAGCTCGACCTTATACCCCGGGATCGCTTCCACCCGATCGAAATAGACCTGTATCCGCTCCTCCGAGAGCGTGTGAACGAGGACGGCGGCGAGTACCGCCAGCACTGCCCCGAGGAAAATGTATTGCCGCACCCGCATCACGTCCCCTCCTTTGGCTTTTCCCTTGCCTTTACTTCTTGCGCGCCTTCCCGGTCAGCGTCTCGATGTGCAGGCAGAGCGCCGCCGTCCGGTGCAGATTCGCGGCGATGTAACGACGCCCCGCCCGCATATAGTCCGCGCTGTATTTCACGAGGAGATGTTCGAGCGCGGCTGTCTTTGCCGCCTCCTCCGTGATCTCCTCCATGCGCCCCGCCGCGATCACCGACCAATAAATCGTCGCGAACTGATCCGGCAGCACCTGCGTATCCGTCACAGCGGTAAAGACCGCGCGGCTGTCATGCGCCATGCAGTCCATCTTCGCGCCGCCCTCCGTCGTCCCATGGAAATAGATCGTGTCCCCGACCGCCGCATAGCTCATCGGCACGGCATACGGCGCGCCGTCCGCCGTCACGAGCGAGAGCACACCGTACTCTCCTCGCTGCAGCACCTCGCGCGCCTCTTCCTCCGTCAGCTCCCTGTCTTTTCGTCTCATTTTCGATTCCCTCTCATCGTGCAGAAAAACAGCCCGCCGCGGCGGCAGGCTATACGAACCAATCACCATTCAACGTTGCAGAAATACGGCATATTTAAGTCGATAAGCCGCAAGCCAGGCATCTCCAGGGATCACTCCGGCGCCTCACCTTCCTTTGCAGGAATGAAATAGTATCCAAAGCCCACTCCACAGCATGCCCTCTCTCGATTTTATTTTACTGGATTGTTGCTCTTCTTGCAAGAATCAGCACAATAAAACCTCCCGCTGCAGCTCTTTCTATTTTACAGCAAGAGGTTTTTTCATGGTCAATTATTTAGAACACCGTCCAATGGAACCCTTTCAGAACTATTGGATTGTAATCGCGACGCCGTGCGGTTTCTCCGGATTCATTGCTTCCGGCAGTTCATCAATCGTAACGTTGAGATCCGTATCAGCCGCAACCTTTGCTTCAAAAACTGATCCCTCAGGAAACGATACATTTGCCCCCCTCATGAGTGCACCTCCGAGAATACTGACCACAGCGACGACAGCAACAGCACCGCCATCGTTGTGTCTCTTCCGCTCAGCAGTGTATTCAAGCGGAATCTCCACGCCATTGACAGCCTTTACGCTATCCACAGTGAACTCTAGTTTTCCCGCACGGCCAAACATACCGGATCTCGTGACGCGTGTGACTTTCGCAAACACCTTCGCTCCAGCCGGTACAACAACCACGCCATTGACGATTAAATTCTCTGCTAACTTCAAGGGAACCATATCCCCTTTGCGAGCTCTTTTGGATGTCAGTTCACTGGTCAAAATAACGGATAAAACGGTATCCTTTGGAATATATGCGTGGTCTTTAGGGATTTTAGAAATGACAGGCTTGCCCCCATCCAAAGACGGCTTAAACGGCTCCCATGTACCTGTCTCATGAGTACGCTGCACAGGCTCAGCAGCAAAGGCAGGCACAGCAGTGGACAGAGTTGCGGCACATAGTCCAAGTGCCATTGTTTTCTTAAATTTTCTCATCACGGTATCCTTTCCTGAACAAAACATCCAAAATATTGAGTCAAGCATATTATAATATTATTCTCACCTTAGGTCAAGATGTTCTATATACAAAATCATCTGCCTACTTGATACACTCTATCCCTGCCTTATCTCTTCCATAGCTCCCTATAAAATGCCGCCTTGCCCCGGAGGACGTCGCCGCCGCGCGTGCCGTCCGCCGACCACGGCGCGAACGCGGGGCTCTCGGGCGTGCCGAGATACTCGAGATCCCAACGCTCGCAGGTCGAGTGCGGTCCATAGGGCGCATGCGCGTACACGCCGTCCTCATTATCCGCCGCCTCGCCGTGCGTCATGATGCGTTCCTTATCGATCGTCAGCCAAAGCCCGCCCGCAAGCGCGGCAATCGTCTGTGCCGCCGCCTCGATCTGCGCGCCCGTCGGCGGCTCATCCCCGAGATGCTCGGTCGTTGCCCCATAGGCGCAGAGGAGCGCGATACTTACACTCCCGCTGTTGCGCATGTAGGTCGCGGCGCGCAGTGCATCGAGCGCACCGTCCCCCACGACATAGACGCCGCCGTCCGCATCGATCTGCACATGATAGTCCGCAAAGAACTGCCCGTAATGCCCCGCCGTCCAGTGCAGATACAGCTTTGTCTCCCGATCATAGCGTGCCGCCGCATCGTGCAGAGCGGCGCGGTATCTTGCACCGAGCGATACAAGATCATGCAGCGTCACACGCGTCATCTCCCCACGCGGGAGTACGCCGCTCATCGGAGCACCCCCTGCTCATTTTGTCGTGACCGTCGTTCCTCCCGTCCGGCGACCGTCCGCCCGAGGAAGCCGATCAGCCCCGACGCAATATTGCTCGTCAGCTCCGCGCTCCCGTAGAACACTGAGAGAATCGCAAGCGCGACCAGCCCCGTCCCCACCATCCAATCCACACGCGGCAATTTTTCATGCATATGACGCACTCCTTTCTGTTCCTACCGGCTCAGGTACATATACTGCCTATGTACCTGCATGAAGCGCGGAAAAGAAGAGGTGCGCATAAAAAGAGGTTCTGTACGAAATAGGTACAGAACCTCTTTTTTGAACGCGTGAAAAATTGCCCTTGCAGGGACACATTACATACGCCATTCTCCACAACGATCCGCGCTGCCGCGCCCTGTAACGATATGCGGCGACGTAATTTGCCATGCGCGAAAATCCCGCGTCACGTCTCTCTACCGCAACCTGAGTGAAGCAGAAGTTTGGATGCAGAGCAGGGAATGAGAGAAACACAAGCGCCGGCGTAGTTAAAGCCCTACGTCAAGCGCAGTGTTTTTCGATATGACACAGCTATGCGTCCCGTCATACCGCAACGTAAGTGATGCGGAAGTTTCGATGCATAGCTAGGAGATGAGGAGAACGCGAGGAAGGCGTAGCCAAAACCTACGTCGACGAAGCGTTCGACGAAACGACGACGCTAGGCGCGAAAATCCCGCGTCACGCCTCGCGCGTCACGCCGAGTCCTTGGGGGCGATCCTTCCCTTCTATCAGCATCTCCTTCGTCAGTGTCCTCAGATAGTTCATGACGAGGCGCACGTCGTCGAGGGTTTGGCGTCCTTTTTTGACGACGAGTCCGCTGTTGATGAAGATGGGGTCGAGGAGGGGGATCTGTACGAAGTCGTCGGACGGGAGGACGGACGGACGGGCGAGGATGGTGGAGGCGATGCCGCTGCGCACGAGATTTTTGACGGTGTGGAGGTAGGGCGAGTAGTGGACGACGTTCGGTTTTTCGCCGATGTGTCCGAAGGCGTCCTGGACGAGGCGGTCGATGAAGAAGCTGCTGTCGAGCATGACGAGCGGTTCGTCGCGCAGTTCGCGGATGCTGACGGTGTGGCGTTTTGCCAGGGGATGTTCAAAGCGTGTGACGAAGGTGCATTCGCAGTCAAAGAGTTTCGAGTAGTTCAGGCGTGCGCTGAAGTCGACGGTGTAGTTGGTGAGGGCGAAGTCGAGTTTTTCTTCTTCGACCATTTGAAGGGCGCTGACGCCGCCGGTTTCGATGATTTCGAGTTCGATTTCGGGGTGCGCTTCGTGAAATTCGCCGAGGAGGTACGGCAAGAAGACGACGCCGAGCTGGAGGGGCATGGCGATGCGGACTTTTGCGTGGCGGTGTGCCATGTCGCGGATCTCGTCGTCGAGGCGGGTGACTTCGCCGAGGATGAAGGAGATTTTGCTGAGAAGTTTTGCGCCGTCGCTTGTGACGGTGATTTTACGCCCTTCGCGGTGAAAGAGGTTGAGTCCGGTTTCGGTCTCGATCGCCTGCATGGCGACGGTGACGGTCGGCTGGGAGACGTGGAGCTGCTCTGCCGCCTTGGTGATATTTTGCCATTGACAAACTTCATAAAAATACCGCATTTGTACAAGCGTCATAGGGTCATCTCCTTCCGCCGCCTACGGGCGTCTCCAACCGTGCTGTGTTATTAGTTTACTATATATATAAATATTCAAATATGATAAATATCACAAAATCGATAGTTTTCATCGATAGTTTAGCACTATTTTTGATTAAAAAGGGGTATTTCTCTTTTGGTCGTGTTCGTGCTATGTTAATTCTAGTTCAAATGCGCCGATGTGCGGCGCTTTACGATAGTTGAAAAGATGAGAAAGGGGAATTTACGATGGCAGTGTATTTTGCAGATGCGGTGGAGCGTTTTGTGGAGGATATGCTGGAGGCGAACGCGGACAATCTGAAGGCGTTCGAGACGAAGCCGGGTGTGTATTCGAATGTGGATCTGGAGACGCATCACGAGGTGGAGATTCCCGATGTGCATCTGACGAAGTAAGATGGTACGGTGAAGAGCGGTCTATAGGATCGCTCTTTTTTGTTGGGGTTTGTGGTAGGATGAGGGTATATGTTATAGAGTGGTGCAAGGTGGAATTATAAGGGGATTTTATAGCGCGGCTCAGGGCATATTTCTTGCCGCTGCGCAAACGGTACGGCAGGAACTTTTCATCATATAGATAGTCCCGCCGCACAGTCCTATGCCGCTGCGCGTCATGGACTGCAAAGCGGCGGTCTCACATTCCCCTGTCTTGAATCGCTATGTGCCGTACCGCCCCCTGCGGGGGTAAATGCTCCGCGGCTGCGATCATACGCCCGTTCGCCGCACGTCCCTGTTCCGTTCTATACGCGTGGATCGTATCGCCGCCCCTGCGCAGATAGGCGATCCACGGCGGCGTCACGTACCGCCAACGCTATGCGCCAAAATCCCGCATCCCGCCCTATGATATGCCGTAACCTGAGTGACGCGGAAGTTTGGATGCAGAGCAAGGAACGAGAAAAATACAAGCGCCGGCGTAGTTAAGAGCTACGTCAAGCGCAGTATTTTTCGCAGTGACACAGCTATGCGCCAAAATCCCGCGTCACCTTTAGCAAATTCTAGGGACGAGTTCCCCCGCTGGCATATCCACAACTCTCACTCCTCCCAGCGGGGTGCGTATGCCGACGGCGCCGGGGGCGTCGGCGCCGGTCTCGCCGATGACGACGGCTTCTTTGCCGTAGACGTTCTCGTGCATGACGCGGAGGACGCACGCGGTGTCTTCGGGCGGGACGAAGGCGAGGAGCTTTCCTTCGTTGGCAAGCGTCAGGGGGTCGAATCCGAGCAGTTCGCAGACACCCTCTACTTCGGGGCGCACGGGGATCGCATCCTCGTCGAGGAGGATGCCGACGCCCGCGGCATTTGCGATCTCGTTGAGCGATGCCGCCGCGCCGCCGCGTGTGGGGTCGCGCAGGACGGCGATGCGGGGCGCAGCCTTTAGCATTTCTTCGACCATATGGGAGAGCGGGGCGCAGTCGCTCGTGATGCCGGGCGGGAGGGTCAGATTGTGCCGCGCCGCCATGACGGTGGCGGCGTGGTCGCCGAGTGTGCCGGAGACAATGATGTCCATTCCGGGGCGC
The DNA here is from genome assembly GCF_000287655.1 of Selenomonas sp. FOBRC9. Taxonomy (NCBI): domain Bacteria; kingdom Bacillati; phylum Bacillota; class Negativicutes; order Selenomonadales; family Selenomonadaceae; genus Selenomonas; species Selenomonas sp. FOBRC9. The sequence continues at coordinate 78,908 of NZ_ALJR01000044.1, read as the reverse complement.
ACGTTCGTCGGGGCGATATGCGCACCCTCGATGAGCCGCCCGACGCCCGCTGTGTTGATGTAGATGCCGTCGCCCGCCCCGCGCGGGACGACCTTGGTATCGCCCGTGACGATGAGGACGCCCGCCTCCTCTGCCGCGGTGCGGATGTCCGCGACGACGCGGCGCAGGGTCTCTATGGGAAGTCCTTCTTCGAGGATGAGGGCGAGCGAGAGGTACTCAGGGCGCGCGCCCGTCATGGCGAGGTCGTTCACGGTGCCGCAGACGGCGAGCCGCCCGATGCTGCCGCCCGGGAAAAAATGCGGCTGTACGACGTAGGAATCTGTGGTAAACGCGATTTTCCCCTCTGCCGGCAGAACCACGCCGTCATGCAGTCCGTTCAGCAGTGTATTGCCGAGCGCGGGGAGGACGATCTCCTCGGTCAGGGCGCGCGACAGCCGCCCGCCCGCGCCGTGCGCAAGTGTGATCATTTCATGCTCCATAGCGGAACCTCCCCGCACCGTATTTGTACCACGCGGCGCACGTTCCTTCGACGGACACCATGCAGGGTCCGACGGCGTGCTCCGGGACGCAGCTCCGTCCAAAAAGTCCGCAGTCCTTCGGCACGATTTTCCCGCGCAAGACCTCGCCGCAGCGGCATCCGCGCCGTCCGTCGGGGACGTCGATCGCGCCGAGGGGGCGCACGGCGGCGAAATCATAGGCGGCGTATTCTGCGCGCATTCTGAGCCCCGATGCGGGGATCATGCCGAGTCCGCGCCACGCTGTGTCCGCGGGTTCGTAGACGCGATCCACCGCCGTCTGCGCGGTGGGATTTCCCTCAGGGCGCACGACGCTCCCGTAGGCGTTCTCGACGCGCGCTTCGCCCACCGCCAGTTGGCGCACGAGCATATGAAGGGCGCACAGGATCTCCTCAGGGCGAAATCCGCCGACGACGCCCGGCATATGATAGTCCTCGGCGAGGAAGTCAAAAAGCCGCGTCCCGGTGACGACGGCGACATGCCCGGGCAGGAGGAATCCGTCGACCTGCGCGGTAGGGTCGTCGAGGAGGGCGCGCATGACGGGCGGGACGAGTTTTTGCGCGGAGAGCAGGAAGAAATTCGTGAGCCCTTGCCGCTCCGCGGCGAGGACTGCCGCCGCTTCGGTCGGGGCGGTCGTTTCGAAGCCGACCGCGAGGAATACGATTTTTTTCTCAGGATGCGCCGCCGCAACCACGAGTGCATCGAGCGGCGAGTAGACGACGCGGACGTCCGCGCCCGCCGCCTGCGCCGCGGCGAGGCTCGATGTGCTCCCGGGGACTTTCAGCATGTCGCCGAAGGTCGTGATGATGACGTCCTCCTGCCCCGCGTACGCAATCGCGGCGTCGATGTAGGCGTCGTGCGTGACGCAGACGGGACAGCCGGGGCCTGAGACGAGCTCGATTTCCTCGGGGAGGATCTGGCGCAGTCCCGCACGGAAAATCGCGACGGTGTGCGTGCCGCAGACCTCCATAATGCGGATGCGGCGTCCAAGGGGGGCGAGCAGGCGGTGCATTTCGCCTGTGACCTCCGCCGTGAGCGCGCGCATGTCGTTTGCCGTCCGCATCAGTGCGTCCTCAAGGCGTCGACTGTGCGCGGCGCGCCCTGCATCTCTGCGCGCAGGGCTTCCATCGCGCGCACCTCTTCCTCGTCTACGATCTGCATCGCAAAACCCGCGTGGACGAGCACATAGTCGCCCACCGCCGCTTCGGGCAGGAGCATCAGGCTCGCCGAACGGCGCACGCCCTGCACCTCGACGGCGGCGAGTTGGTCTTCGATGGAAACGACCCGAGCGGGTACTGCCAAACACATATTTATCCTTCTTTCTATCGATGACGCGGGATTTTCGCATCATTTAGGTTATGGTAAATCGGCGGGATTTTCGCGTTGCGTTGTTTGTTATTGTACGGCGGTAAGTTACGCCGCCGTGGATCGCTCGAGGGCGCAGCGGCGCGGCGCCCCTACGGGGGCGGTATAGATGCCGGGTTTGCCTATTTATCGGTTGGCGCGCGTAGATTGATAGGATTTATAACGTGCCGCCGAGGCGTCCGCCGCAGCGATTTTTAAGCCCCGCTTTTTTCGCAAGGCGGATGCCTCGGCGGTGATACAAGCCCCGCGCGTAGATTGCGCCGCGATATTCCCTTTCCCACATATTTGTCGACGAAACGTTATGATTCTATAGACATTATGGTATTCCGGTCGATATTATAAACAGCAGGATTGATTGAACCATGGAGGTACGATCATGAGAATTCAAGGCACATCCTCTTTTCCGGGGAGCGAGACACATTCTATCATACACGGAACGCAGGCGCGCCGCAAGCCACCCGAGGCCATCCTTTCCCGCGCCGCGGAGGTATTCATCAGCAAGCGCGGGGCGCAGCTCCAAAAGGGCGATACGGACATGGACGCACTTTTGACCCCCGCGGAGCTTGCGCTTGCCGCCGATCAAAAGGAAATCGACGACAAGAGGGAAAAGAAGTCGCAGGCGGCGGATATCGAAGCGCGCATCCGCACGGACGTGACCCTGTCCGACGAGGATAAGAGCGTCCTGCAAAAGCAGGCGGACAAGCTAAAGAAAGAGGGCATGACCGACGAGGACAGGCTCGCGCAGCTCTATCGAGAGCGCGGTGTTTGGGAAAAGCGTTCTATGAGCGATACCGCCGCGCCCGATGAGAAAATCGCCGCCGGCAGTATGATCGTGCACTACGACGGCAGGATCGATAATCTTAGGCGCACGATGCAGGAAAAAGAAACGCACAAGATGCACCTGCGCACCCAAGCGGTACAGGAGCGCGCCGATCTCGAAGCCGCCGCGCAAAAGGAACAGGAGAAGATCGACGACGCTATAATCGGGGCGAGCGGCGACGACGCGTCTGCGCTCGAGACGCTGCTGCGGTACGAAGCGCAGCGCAAAGCCGCCAAGGATAACGCCGCGGTGCGCGAGGATGCCGCACCTGCGGGGCAGAGTCAAACGTCAAGTACATAGTGTGTATCGTGTATCATTAGGAAACATCTTCTTGAGGAAGGTGTTTCCTTTTTTCTCGGTTCGAGAGAGCTACCGCTGCTTGACCATACGCCACCCCCCCGTCGTTCGGCGGCACATGATGTCCAAGCAGAACCCGGTAGGACTCTCCAATCTGCGCTAGGAGCAATTCAAGCAAGAGCGCGTTTTGAAAGACCCCGCCGGAGAAGGCGACGGTGCGAAGCCCGGTCTCGCGTGAAAGGCGGTCGAGGAGGTCGTAGGTCGCGGCGGCGAGCGTGACGTGGAAGTCGAGGGCGCGCCCGGCGCGCTCTTCGTCCGAGAGCTGTTCCGCTTCGTCCGCGATCGTCCGAAGCACGGGCATGAAGTCGATCGTGCGCGGCGCGCCGCGCTCATCCGCCCTCCGCAAGGCATACAGCAGTACTCGCCCGCGCCGCCGCGCTCTGCGCGCGCATTGCTCTAGCTCGATTGCCGCCCGGCCCTCGTATGTGTTCACATAGGTGATGCCGAGGAGCGCCGCCGCGGCGTCAAAGAGCCGCCCGACGCTCGATGTGAGCGGCGCATTGATGCCCGCCGCCGTCGCCTGCATGAGGAGCTGCCATCCGGATGGGAGCTGCGCGGCGAATACGGGACAACGCGCCGCGAGCGCATCTCCATGCACGCCGCAGAGTACCCACAGCGCAAGCCGCCACGGCTCTGCGGCGGCTTTGTCCCCGCCCGGCAGGGGCAGATATGCAAAATGCGCGAGCCGCTCATAGCCCGTAAGGTCTGCGGCGAGGAACTCCCCGCCCCACGCGTGCCCGTCGTCCCCGTAGCCCGTGCCGTCAAACGCCGCGCCGAGGACGCGCTCCGTGCATCCGTGCTCCGCGAGCACCGCCGCGATATGCGCGTGATGATGCTGGACGCGGACGAGGGGGATCCCCTCCTCCGCCGCGCGTTCCTCAAGGCAGCGCGTCGATAAATAGCTCGGGTGCAGATCGGCGGCGAGAAGCTGCGGATGCAGGTCGAACAGCCGCTCATAATGCGCGATCGTCCCCTCGTAGGACGCGCGTACCTTCGCATTCGTGAGGTCACCGATGTGCTCGCTGAGGAACGCTTCGCGCCCGCGCGTCAGGCAAAACGTACTCTTGAGCTCCGCCCCGCCCGCGAGCACGGCGATCTTCGAATCAAAGGGGAGCGCGACGGGCGTCGGTGCAAAGCCGCGGCTGCGGCGCACGATCATGCGCCCGCCCGCCGCCATGCGCACGACCGAGTCGTCCACGCGGTGCGCGATCTCGCGGTTGTGCATCAATATCGCGTCGGCAATGCCCGGGAGTTCCCGCCGCGCCGCCGCGTCCTCGTAGAGGATCGGCTCGCCGCTGAGATTCGCGCTCGTCATGACCCAGAGGTCGCCCGGCGCGAGCAGGAGGAGGTGCACGGGCGCATAGGGGAGCATCACGCCGAGGTACGCGTTCCCCGGCGCGACGGACGGTGCGACGCCGCCGTCGGCATCCCCCGCGCCATCCGCAGCATCCGCCGCATCCCGCCGATGCCGCCGCAGGAGGACGATGGGCGCGACGGGCGATGTGAGCAGCCGCTCCTCGTCCGCCGATACTTCGCACAGCTCCCGCACGGTCTCCGGTGATCCCACCATCACGGCGAGCGCCTTGTCCTCGCGGTGTTTGCGTGCGCGCAGACGCGTGACCGCCGCTTCGCTCCGTGCATCGCAGACGAGATGATAGCCGCCGATGCCCTTCACCGCGACGATGCCGCCCGCGGCGACGATGCGCCGCGTCTCGGCGATCGCATCTCCGTCAAACGCCCCCGTCTCCGTCAGCAGGCGGTACGCGGGTCCGCAGTCCGCGCAGGCGTTCGGCTGCGCGTGAAATCTGCGGTCGGCGGGATCGTCATACTCCCTTTGGCACGCATCGCACATGCGGAACGCCGCCATCGTCGTGAGCGGACGGTCGTACGGCACGCCGCGGATGATGGAGTAGCGCGGGCCGCAGTTCGTACAGTTCGTAAAGGCGTAGCCGTGCCGACGATCGCGCGCGTCCATGGTCTCGCGCCTGCAGTCGGCGCAGACGGCGAGATCGGGCGAGACGAGCGTGCGCGGCGCGTCCCCCGCAGGGCTTGGCAGGATGCGAAACACAGTCTCCCCAAGGGGCGGCACATCCCGCACGGTCACCGCCGTCACGGATGCGGCGAGCGGCGCCTCGTCACGCAGCGCGGCAGCGAACGCATCAAGCGACGCCGCCGCGCCCTCCACCTCGATGCCGACGCCCGCGCTGTCATTGAGTACCCATCCGCCGAGCCCACAGCGCATAGCAAGCCGATAGACAAACGGGCGAAACCCGACCCCCTGCACGATCCCTGAGACACGAAAGGCGCGCCGCTCAGCGGCGCACCTCTCTCCGCTCTGCGCGGACAATCGTTCCTCCATCATGCGATCCGCACGCTGCGCTGCATCCCGCGCGGAGACGGCACCGCGCCCCAACGCACGAGCTCCTCCACCGCGCGCGCGGCAAAGGACGGGAGCGCCGCCGCCATCTCGGGGCTGAGCGTGAGTCCCGCCGACAGCTCGTACGGCTGCATCCCGAGGACTACTACCTGCGGGATCGCGCGGTTCGTGATCGTGAGCCACGCGAGCACATCCTGAATGCCGATCTCGTGCGAGGAGAGTTTTTCCTGAAAATGCGCCATCACGGCGTCGTTCTCGAACCGGTAGACTTTCCCCGGCGCACCGCCCCCCGAAATCGCGTCGAGGATGAGGAGCCGCTGCGTCCCCATGACGAAGTGCAGCAGCTCTGGACCGAGCGTGCCGCCGTCGAGCAGGCGCACCTCCTCGGGGAAGTTCCATCCCTCCTGCAGGTACTCCATCGCGCGCACGCCGAATCCCTCGTCGCGCAGGATGATGTTGCCGATGCCGAGCACCGTGATGGGCGCGACCTCGACCAGCGATTCATCGTTCATGTGCTCCCCCTTTCCTCTTCGCGGCGACCGCCGCGCGCAGCCATGCGAGCCACTGTGCCATGCCGTCCTCCGTACGTGCGGAGACGGGCAGGACGGCGATGCCCGGATGCAGCGCCGCGATGTCCCGCCGCGCCGCCGCCATGTCAAAATCGGTGTACGGCAGCAGATCGCATTTATTCAGCAATGCCGCCGCAGACTCTTTGAAAATGAGCGGGTACTTGAGCGGTTTATCGTCGCCCTCCGTGACGGATAGGACAACCGCCTTTGCGTCCTCGCCGAGCGCGAACTCGGCGGGGCAGACGAGATTGCCGACGTTCTCGATGACGATGAGGTCGAGCGCGGTGAGATCGAGCTGCGCAAATGCCGCCGCGACCATCGCCGCGTCGAGATGACAGCCGCCGCTCGTGTTGATCTGCACGACGGGCGCGCCGCAACGCTCAATGCGCGCCGCGTCCTTATCCGTAAAGAGGTCGCCCTCGACAACCGCGATGCGGAGCTCTCCCGAAAGAGCGGCGAGTGTCCGCTCAAGCAGCGTTGTCTTGCCCGCCCCGGGCGAGCCGAGGAGGTTCAGCACGTAGATCCCATGCCGCGCGAGGAGCGCGGCGTTCTCCGCCGCCGCGTTCTCGTTGCGTCCGAGGATGTCCGCTTTGACCAGTACCTTCATCGTATCATTCCATCTCTATGTAGTCGACACGCATCTCGCGCCCGCCGGTGATCTCCATCCCGCCCCCGCAATCCGGACACAGGACGTTCTGCGGTCGTATATGCATCTCCCTGCCACAGTCATGACAGCGACCTGTGAGCGGCACGCGCTCCCATGTGAGCGCCGCCCCCGCCGCGATTGTCCCCCGTACGAGGGTGTCAAAAGCGAGGGAGAGCGACTCTGTCTCAACGCCCGCGAGTTCGCCGAGGACGAGATGTACCTCTGCAATACGGTGTGCATCATTCTGCCGTGCATAGTCCATCGCGATGTCGACGATGCCCTCGGCGAGCGCCATTTCGTGCATTGCCCGATTACAGCTCCGCTGTGAGACCGTGCGCCTCGATCGTGCGCGCGATCTCCATCAGTTTCGTCTTTGCGGGGGCATAGTCCACCGTCGTCTCTCCGTCATGCACATGGATATGCACATAGAGGACGCCGGGGAGACCGAGCAGGGCGTTTTGCACCGCCGCCGCGTTCTCCTCCGTATAGCCCCGCACAAAAAACTGCACATGCGTTGTGCTCTCGGCGATCTCGCCGCAGCCGCAGTCTTTACACATGGGATCATTCTCCTTCAGCGCAGGGATCTGTACCTGGCGCTTTACATAATTGCGCATTTTGTACAATGCGCGTTCACAATCATACAGCCCAATCATTCAACGTCTCTTGCGTCCGCCGGGGTATGCCGGAGCAGCTTGCTGCCGGCGAACATACTCGAGACTTCCGCTTCTCCTTCCATAAACTCTGAACGTACGACCAGATAGAAATGCCCGATGGCAAAGAGGATGATGACCCACGCCATATAATGATGTACGACGTGCGCCATGTACTCGCCGCCGAGAATGCGGTTCACCCATCCGAACATGATGCCGCCGAGGGCGTTCGGCTCGGTCATATAGTACATCGCAAATCCCGTCAGCACCTCGACCGCCACCATGCCGTAGAGCCCCGCGTACGCGGCGCGCGCGAGCGGGTTGCGCAGGAACGGCTTGTGCGAGAGCTTGAGGAACATATAGTGCCGCGCGACCTCGATGGCGTCGCGGTAGTACATGAGGTTCCAAAAATGCGGGAAAAGGCGGTCGCCGCGGTTGATGATAAACCCGTACACGCGCCCGATGAATCCCGCGCAGAACGCGAACGCCGCGACGAAGTGGATGTTCCGGATGAGGTTCATCAGGAGCGGCGAGTAGGTCGGCTCGGTAAAGAGCATCGTCGGCGGCTTCGTGATGAGCAGTCCCGTCACGGTGAGCACGACGATCGCCGTGGCCATCAGCCAGTGAAAGATGCGCAGGAAGGGACTAAAGAGGTAGTATTCCTTCCGTTCTTCTCGTTTCATAGCGCTTCCCCCTATTCGTCGATACGGAGACCCGCATAGGGGTCTGTGGTTACGACGCGGATCTTCTCCCCCTTTGCGTTGAAGAGATGCGTCGAGCACGCCATACACGGGTCGAACGAGCGCACCGCCTTGACGATCTCAAGCGGCTTGTCGGGGATCTTGACCACCGTGTCCATCATGGACGCTTCGAACGCGCCATGTCCCTCCGCATCGTCGCGCGGGCAGGCGTTCCACGTCGTCGGGACGACCGCCTGATAGTTCGCGACCTTGCCGTCCTTGATGACGACCCAATGACTGAGACCGCCGCGCGGAGCCTCGTAGAAACCGACGCCCTTCGCTTCCTTCGGCCACGAGGAGGGTTCCCACTTCTCGTTGTTGACGACCGTCGTGTCGCCGCTCTTGATATTCGCGACGAGCTTGTCAAAGAAATATTTGCTGATCTCGGCTTGGAGCTGTGCGTCCAGTGCGCGCGCCGCCGTGCGTCCGACGGTCGAGGGGAGCCACGCCTCGGGCGGCACGCCGAGTACCTTCGTCACGGCGTCGACCTGATCGACGATCATCTGCTCCGCCCATGTGAGCTGCCCAAGGAGCCCCTGTTTTGCCTTCGTATAGAGGACGATGTAGCGGGCGAGGGGGCCGACCTCGCAGAGCTTGCCGCGCCATTTCGGCGTCTTGAGCCAAGAGTATTTGCCCTGTTCGTTGAGCGCCTTCCACTCGGTCTTTGTGCCTTCCTTCGGCTCGGTGTAGTTCGGGTCGGTGACGCCCTCCCACGGATGGAGCGCGTTCTTGTCGCCATTCGGATATTTGTACCACGCGTGATCGACGCTCTCGGCGATGCCCGCGGGATCGGAGACGTCCTCCATCGTGAACTCATGCACCTTTGCCTGCATGACGCCGCCCGCGAAGTCCTCGACGACGCCGTTGCAGCGCACGAGGAGGTTCTTGAAGAAATCGCCGTTCGTTGCGCCCGCGAAGGGTTCCTCGGGGAACATGCCGAACGCGAGGCAGCGCTTTTTCGCAAGTCCGCCGCCGTGTGTATAGCCCTGCTTGACGTACATCGCGCCGATGGCGAGGACGTCCGGGAGATAGTAGTCGTTCATCATGTCCCGCGCCGCGTTGATGGAGCGGTCGACGATAGCGAGCCGCGCCGCATTGATCGGGGCGTTGCCGTCCTCCATGGAGATGGAGCAGGGCATCCCGCCGAGAACGTAGTGCGGGTGCGGGTTCTTGCCGCCGAAGACGACGTGCGGGATAACGAGATCCTTTTGCTTGTCGAGCATCTCGAGGTAATGCGAGATCGCCATGAGATGCACCTCGGGCGGCAGCATCTGAAAGTCCGGATGATCCCACCACTGTGCGGAGAAGATGCCGAGCTGTCCGCTCTCGATGATCTTTTGAATCTTTGCCTTGAGCGCGGCGTAGTAGGAGGGCGTCGCGACAGGCATATCGTGCGGGTACGCCTCGGTGTCGAGTCCCGCGGGGCCGCGGAAGGGGAGGCGGTAGGTATCGAGCACCGTATTCTGGAGCGCCGCCGTCGCTGCGGGGTCGGCTTTGAGCGCTTCGATGGGGCTGACCCAGTCGAGCGCGTGCAGATGATAGAAGTGGACAATATGATCGTGTTCTCCGAGCGATGCCGCGATGATGTTGCGAATGTAATGCGCGTTCTTCGGGATCGTGATGCCGAACGCATCCTCCACGGCGCGCAGACAGCCGAGCGCATGGGACGACGTGCAGACGCCGCAGATGCGCTGGATATATGCCCACGCGTCGCGCGGGTCACGGTCGTGCATGACGAGCTCGAGCCCGCGCCATGCCGTGCCGGAAGAGATCGCATCCTGTACTTTCCCCGTTGCCTCGTCGACCTGAATCTCGACGCGCAGATGTCCCTCAATGCGGGTGATGGGGTCTACAACAACGTGTTTCATTCGTGCACCTCTTTCTCATGCGCGGCGAGTTCTTTCTCATGCATACGTTTCTGCACGAGACTTGCGCCCGCGTGCGCCGCAACGCCGACCGCAGTCGCCACGGCAAGACCTGCGCCGACCATGTCGACGTCGATGCCGTTATACTCCGGGAGACGGCGCGAGAACGGCGCCTGATCCCAGAAGTTCGCATTGCTGCACCCGATGCACGGCGCACCCGACTGGATCGGATACGACATGCCCTGGTACCAGCGGAGATTGCCGCAGGAGTTATAGGTCTCGGGGCCCCTGCAGCCGAGGTGATAGAGACACCAGCCCGCCTTTGCGCCCTCGTCGTCAAAGCGCTCGGCGAACATGCCCGCGTCGAAGAACGGGCGGCGGTAGCAGGTGTCGTGAATACGGTTGCCGTAGAACTGTTTCGGCCGTCCCTCCGCATCGAGCGGCGGCAGCGTGCCAAAGAGGGCGACGTGCATGAGAACGCCCGTCATGACCTCCGGGATCGGCGGGCAGCCGGGGACGGCGATGTAGGGTTTCGCTCCGATGAGCGAGCGGATGCCGCGCGACTCCGTGGGATTCGGCGCCGCCGCCTGAATACCTCCCGAGGTGGCGCAGGTGCCGTAGGCGACAACCGCCTTTGCGCCCGCGGCGACGCGTTTGAGCGTGTGCTCGAAGGAATGCCCGCCCGACATGCAGGTGTATGCATGTGTGCCGACCGCAACGCCGCCCTCGACGGCGAGAATGTATTCGCCGTGATACTTCTCCATTGTCTTTTCGAGGTGCTCCTCGAACGGCGCGCCGCAGCCCGCGCTCAGCACATGGCTGTATTCGAGCGCAATGCAGTTCAGTACGAGGTCGGAGGCGAGCGGCGCCCCCGAGCGGATGAACGACTCGTCACAGCCCGTACACTCGTGGCCGTGCAGCCAAATGACGACCGGCAGCGGTTTGACCTCCGCCGCCTCAACGACCTTCGTGAGGTTGTCCGTGCTCAATCCCATGAGCGACGTCAGCGTGACGCAGGCTTTCAAAAAGCTGCGCCGGCTCATACCCTTCGCCAGGTATGCCTCCCATAGACTCTCCCTCTTGTCCACGCTCCTGCCTCCTAACAATAATACACAGGCGATTGCCTTTCGGCACGGATAATAAATTCTTCCTATGAAGATTTTTTATTATTATACACCCGACGGGGCGAAGAAGATATATAATTCGCCCTCTTCCTCCAATCATTTTTATCTGCGCCAATCCCAACTTTATATATAAAAAGGGGACCGCCTCCCGTGCCAAATGCACGACAAACAATCCCTCTGCATCCTGCGCGGCTGCTCATTCCGCACGGTAAGATCGCAAGCAGGTCTTGCGGCAGCGGTTATTCGTCGTTTCCTTTTCGATACGGGAAGGCGCGCGCATTTCTGCGCGTACCCGGTGCGCGCGGGGCGGAAGTCCCCCGGCGCAGGCGCAATATCATAGGCGAAGCCCTTAGATATTTTTGCTCGGAAACGCGGGACGATAGTAATTCTCTATCTGCCCCATAGTTATTTAATGATAACTTCATACTATCAGGATTCACGCCCGCTGTCAATAATCTACGCGAATACTACGGTAAAATTTTATTTATTGTTTGAATTTCAGCCTGTGCGCGAGTTTTTTCACCGTATCGCGCTCCTTCTCCGCCATGGTGTCCGGGCGGATCTCTGCCGGCTCACCGTCGCGTGCGCTGTCGGCGAGTACCTTTTCGTCCGCGCCGACGGCAATCACCGCGTAGGTGCTGACCGTATTTTTCTTGAGATCCATGACCCGCCGCTGGAGTGTGTAGCGCAGCTCTTTGTAGTCCTCGTCGTGCATGGCGTCCGCGAACTGCGCACGACCGAACTCGTTGTAGAGGATGAGCTGCCAGTAGGAAATGGTGCCGTCTTTATTCCGGTGCATTTTGCCGCGGTCAACGAACCACCCGCGCCGCTCGTCGCCCTCAACGAAGACCCAGTGCCCCTCTGCAAGTGTGGGCGCTTTGAGATGGGGATTTACTTCGTAGATCTTATCGATCAGCTTTTCGATCTCCGCGGTCACCTCGTCCACGGCGGCATTGATCTCATCCTCATCTTCCGTATCCGCCGTCCTGTCTGCGGCCATGGCGCTCTGCCATGCGTCCTTATCGCCGACATACGCATACCCCACCGGGCGGTCGTCTTTCGTGGGCGGGGCATCCGTTTCGTGTGCGGCATCGGCGCGCGCACCATGCTCATCGGATGATACAGTGCTTTTTTCCTCTGTGCTGTCTTGGCCGCTTTCCTTGCCATCCTGTTTGACGCGGGTATCCTGCGGTTCCTCAACTTCGCCGCCGAGTTCGTCCATCTCCTCGGCGAGCTTCTTATCCTCGCTTGCGGGAGCGTCGTTCTTCGCCTCGTCTGCAGATGTTTCCTCCGCTGTGGTCACCGTGTGGCTCTCCGATTTCTCCGCTGCGATACCGCAAACGGGGAGGAGTAAAATCCCTGCAGCGAGAAGATATGCGAACGATTTTGTTTGCATGACAAGATTCCTTTCTCTCTATCTCTCTATCAAAGGTACGGTGCCGGGTTCACGGGCTGTCCGTTCAGGCGCACCTCATAGTGCAGGTGCGGCCCGGTGGAATGCCCTGTCGAGCCGACATAGGCGATGATCTGACCGCGGCGCACCTGTTCGCCCGCCGTAACGGCAACCGCCGAGGCGTGCCCGTAGCGGGTCATGACACCATTTCCATGATCGATATCAACCATGTTGCCGTAGCCGCTCCCGCTCCACCCGGCGGCAGTGACGACGCCGTCGGCAGTCGCCGTGATGGGTGTGCCGGTGTCGGCGGCAATATCGATGCCCTGATGGAACTCCGCTCCGCCAAAACGCAGACCGTAGGGCGAGCTGATGAAGCCGTCCGTCGGCCATCCGGTCGGGGTCGTGACGGGCGCTGTGCCGCCAAGGCCAGACGCTCCCGGGTAGTTCTTCTGCACGATGCCGCTGAGTTCATCGAGCGATGCACGGCGCACTCCGATATGCCGCTCGAGCGCCGCGAGTGCCTCGCTGAGGTCGTCCGTTGTCGCACTGTGGGGCACCCCGCCCGTAGGCGCGGCGTCTCCGACCTGCGGATTGTCGTCCTCAGGCTGCGTCTCAGGGGCGCCGACGATGGCGCGCAGTCCGTCCTCCGTGCGGCGGAGCTTGCCCAGCTCCTCTTCGAGCGCGGCAGCTTTTTTTGACACCGTGAGGATCTGCTCCTGCTGTATGCGGTTCGCCTCGCGCAGCTGTGCCGTCTCCGCCTCATGACGGTAAGAGTGCATGAGCGTGTAGACTGAGAGCGCGGATGCGCCGATGAGTACGGCAAGTCCCGCGCCCGCCCCGACGGCAAGCATCCGCACAGCGCGCAGGGAGAGATGTACCGAGCGCGTCACATCGCTCTCTGTGTCAAAGAGCCGGAGTGTAAAGCGTTTTCCCACAGCTTCTGTGGATGTGGGAGGAACGGTAATGTGATTTGTGCTGTTGTTTATGCTGTTATCTTCGTTGTTGTTTATGTTGTTTGTGTTATTATCCATGTTATTTCCCATGTTATCGGTGGATTCTTATCGCCGATATTGAATGAATACTCGTCTATGCAGGCGTTCATATTTTCGTTCCTCTATCCTACTCTGCACAAATGAAAACCTGCTGAGTTTTCAGCAGGTCGTTATTCGTAATGTCCTTTGCACGACAAAAGTTCTATAAAGTCGTTTGTGATGCGATAGACGAGCCGATTCTGCTCGTCAATGCGTCCGGATCGATCAATTCATGAGGGATACCTTTGCCGGCATTGAGCTGTGAGATTCCTCGCCGAAGATGTCTCATATTGCTCTCTGAGCAGAACACGTCTGAAATTCTCTCTGCTGATTCTGTATCGCAAAGTTCTACGTTCTCATGCGACATATCGTTACTCCTACTACAAGGTTTTGTATTTAATCGCGGCTCAGGGTATCTTTCTCGCTGCTTCGCAACGGAAAATACGCTGTTTCTTCGGTTCGGGGGCATATTCTTGTCGCTGCGCAAACGGCGTGCGCGTCACGCCCGATGATAAAAGATACTGCGCCGCACCGCCGGGCAGTACCGCGGCGCGGCGACATCTGTACGGAACGAAAATGTCGGAGCACGCCGCCCCCTATGGGGGTAAAAGCTCCGCGACCGCGAATACGCCCCCTCACCGTGCGATAGAAAACGGCGATACACCTCATACGGCAATCAACGGCACACCGTACATCCGCTTATATAGCGGAAAGATATACGTTCCATGCCGCCCCCCATAGGGGCACGGCGTGCCGTGCCCTGTATCGATATATGGCGGCGTAACGTATCGCTTGATTATGAGGTCATACGCGTATGGCGTTACCTTTGGGCGGCGAACGGTGTGCGCTCTCGTGACGCTTAGCATCACCCGAAGGGGCGGGGCGGCGCGGATAGATGCGAGATACGAGGATGTGAGAACGCCGCCATACGGCTCTCGGAGCAGTGCGAGCTAGAGCCGTGGCGGCGTACTTTCTAGGTATCATGCATGGACTGCCGTCCCGTTTGCGCTGCGGAACGAAGTGCACACCTGAGCCGCGAAGGAAAACCTAAGATGCCAAAATCCCGCATCATACCTTTCCTATCGATACGCGCGCGTCAATCGCTAGAGGGCACACCAACGCCGTGCCCCTACAATGCGCGCATACATTGACACGACATCCCACGATGTTAAAAAACATGAAACAGCTAGGCGCCAAAATCCCGCGTAACATCTCTCACCATTTGATGGGCAGCGCCTGCCCCATTGCCTCCTTTAATACGCCTTGCTCCTCATCCGTCAGCGCATAATCGGATGTTCCCCCCTTGATGGGTTTGATATAACTGCGTGAATCGTCGCGGGCAAAGATGCTGGAAAAGATGATGCCGTCGTTGTTCGCGTCCAGCATAGCGACCGCATAGCTGAGGTCGCCGCCCATGTCCTCAAACGCACGGAAGCGCACAGAGGCAGTACGGACAAGGGTGCGGCGCAGGAATTGGCGGATAAGTTCATTTTCCTCAAGGAGGCGTGCATTGGTCGCGGCGACCGTCTCGACCTCCCTGACATGCTTGATGAGCATACTCTCCAGATCCTCAACCTCCGTGCCGCGCATCATTTCGCGGTAACGGCTGCGCATCCCTGAGATTCGTATCATTTGATAGAGAACAAGGATTAACAACACAACAATGAGAATCATGGAGGCGAGCAAGAGCGTCGCTTCATGCGCTCCAATATAATTCACAAGATTTTGCAGAAACACTTCTTTCTTCCCTTCTTTGGTTCTTCGCTCAGACGGTGAAATTCTGCGCGGAAACGGCACGCAGCGCCGCGCGCTTATCCTCCTTCGCTGCACCGTCCACAGCCGTGAGGAGTCCGAGGAGCCGTTCGAGGTCGTCCGCGGAGAAATAGCTGATCTCGAGCTTCCCTTTGCCCTCTTCGCGCCCTGCCCGGATCGAGACTTTCGTCCCAAGGCTGCGTGTCAAACGTTCCTCCGCCTCGCGAACGAAGATATCGGGAGCGGAGCGCTGCGCGGGTGCCGCAGACGTTTTTTTGAGGGCATTCGGGTCTTTGACGAGCCGCTTGACGAGCGCTTCGACGCCGCGCGCGGTGAGCTCGTGCTCCTGGATGTATTCGGCAGCTTCACTCTGGAGCGTCTTGCTTTCAAGGACGAGGAGAGGGCGTACCTGCCCGGTCGTGAGGACGCCGTTCGCCAGAAATGCCTGTACGGATGCGGCCAGGCGCAAAAGGCGTACACTGTTGGCGATCGCAGAGCGGCTGCGTGCGACGCGGCGGGCGAGCTGTTCCTGCGAGAGTTTGAACTCACCGAGGAGGCGCTCGTAGGCACGCGCTTCTTCGATGGGGTTCAGATCCTCGCGTTGGAGGTTCTCGATGAGCGCCATCTCGGCAAGCTCGGCATCCGCCGCAATGCGAAATACGGCGGGGATTTCCGTAAGCCCCGCGAGCTTTGCCGCACGCAGGCGGCGCTCGCCTGCAATGAGTTCGTACATGCCGCCGCCGATATCGCGAACGATGAGGGGCTGTAGGATGCCGTGCTGCGCGATGGATTCCCGCAGTTCCTCAAGAGCGCCCTCATCGAATTCGCGGCGCGGCTGGAACCGGTTCGGCTGTATACGGTCTATGGAAAGAAGCGCCGGGGTTCCGGCACTGCCTGCGGAATGCGGAGGCACCGCCCCTGCGGTTTTCACAGAACTTCCTTTTCCTTTGGCGGCGGATGACGCCGTTTTCTTCGCCCCGGTTTTTTTTGCACCCGCAGGAGCGGGAGATGCGGTGCCCTCCGGCGCTAGGATATTTTTCCCGAGTCCGAGCGCACCGAGTCCGCGTCCGAGTCCGCTTTTATTTTTCTTCACGCTGCATCACCTCCCTCGCAAGTGCTATATACATCTCCGCGCCGCGCGACGTGATATCGTAGGACGTAATGGGCTGTCCGAACGACGGTGCCTCGGAAAGGCGGACATTGCGCGGAATGAGCGTCTCATAGAGGGCGGCGCCAAAGACGCTGCGCACCTCCTCGACGACCTGCACGGCGATGCGCGTGCGCCCGTCGTACATGGTCATGACGACGCCCTGCACGGTGAGTGCGGGATTTGCGCTCTCCTGCACGAGCCCGATGGTGTTCATGAGCTGTGCAACGCCCTCGAGTGCGTAGAACTCACACTGGATGGGGATGAGGACGGAATGCGCCGCGGCGAGTGCGTTCAGTGTCAAGAATCCGAGTGAAGGCGGGCAGTCGATGAAGATGTAGTCGTAATCCCGCTCGACCCCGGTGAGGGCATCGCGCAGTCGCGTCTCGCGCCGCTCAAGATCTGCGAGCTCAACCTCGGCGCCCGCGAGCTCGACGTTCGCGGGAACGATGTCCACACGGTAGTCCGATGCGATGCGCACATCGGCAAGCCGCGCCCCCGCGATGAGCACTTCGTAGGTGGTCGCGGTCAGCGTATTTTTTTCGATGCCGAATCCGCTGGTTGCGTTGCCCTGCGGGTCGATATCGACGAGCAAAACGCGGCGTTTTGCGCGCGCAATTGCAGCGGCGAGATTCACCGCCGTCGTTGTTTTGCCGACGCCGCCCTTTTGACTTGCAATCGCGATGATATGTGCCACGGGATCATCCTTTCCGCATCTTTTCTTTGTATCCCCCGGTTAGAACAGCACCTTTGCGAGGCGGAGGTATTCGGGGTCGAGTTTCTTCTTGTTATTGACGGCATCGTAGAGGTTCACCGAGACGACATGCCCCTTGCTGTAGCCAAACACGACGCCGGAGAGTCCGGAGATGAGGGCGAGCGCCGCCTGCTCGCCGAGCTGGCTCGCGCGCACGCGGTCGATGACGGACGGAGCACCGCCGCGCTGAATATGACCGAGCACGGAGACGCGCGTCTCGATGTCCGTGTGCTGCGCGATGTAGTCGCAGATGTCCTGTCCCTTTGCCGCGCCTTCGGCAACAACGATGAGGATGTAGCGCTTTCCTTTTTCATAGGCAACCGCGAGATTTTCGGTGATCTCGGCGATGTCAAATTCCTCCTCGGGAACGAGGATGTATTCCGCGCCGCCGGAGATGCCCGCGACGAGGGCGAGCCAGCCGCAGTTGCGCCCCATGACCTCGAGGACAATGACCCGGCGATGCGCCGAGGCGGTGTCGCGCAGCTTGTTGATGGCATCAATGATCGTGTTCGCCGCCGTATCGCAGCCGATCGTGTAGTCCATGCCCCAGACATCGTTGTCGATCGTTCCCGGCAGCCCGACGATGGGGAAGCCATACTCCTCGGACAGGAGCTGTGCCCCGCGCAGCGAGCCGTCACCGCCGATGACACAGAGTCCCTCGATACCGCGCTTAATGAGATTTTCATGTCCGAGACGCCGCCCCTCGGGGGTCTGCCAGCGTTTGCACCGTGCAGTGCCAAGGAACGTGCCGCCGCGCTGGATGATGTCGCCGACATCCTTTGACTCGAGTTCACGCAGATCTTCTTCCAATAGCCCATGATAGCCGTCGTTGATGCCCCACACCCGGACGCCCTCGTAAAGCGCCGTCCGCGCCACGGCACGCGCCGCAGCGTTCATGCCGGGGCTGTCCCCCCCGCTTGTCATGATGGCAATGCTCTTTAACATGACCGTTCCTCCCCTACCCGGTTGTAAAATGCGTGCAGACGCCCGCATCCATTTTCCTAAACTCCCTTCATCATATCACAAATGACAAAAAAAATCCCCTCTTTTTTCAAGGGGATGGGGGGAGATTGTTTCACGTGAAACAAAAATTTATTTGGTTTTTAGAGCGGCTCAGGGGTGTCTTTCTCCACGCTCCGCAAACGATGCGGCAGAACAATATCGCTATATAGTTCATTCCGCCGCACAGTCCTTTGGACTGCAAAGCGGCGTTCTGACAAATCACTGTCTAGGATCACTACGAGCCGCATCGCCCTTCGGGTTTCATGCTGCGCGTTGTCGATAAGATACCCCGTTCGCCGCATGATACATTACATAATAATCGATATGTGTGTGTTTCATGTGAAACAATTGGGGAAGGGCGTTAAATAGCGCAATTTATTTTTGTAATGACGATAGAGACGACGGATATTTCCCCTGCACGTTGTGTACGACATGATGTGATGCGTCCTGTATCGATATACGGCAGCATAACGTATCGCACGTTATTTGTTGTCATACGCGCGTGGTTACCTATGGGCGGCGAACGGTGTGCTCTCTCGTGACGCTTAGCATCACCCGAAGGGCGGGGCGGCACGAATAGATGTAAGATGTGGGAATGTGAGAACGCTGTCATACGGCTCTCGGAGCTGTGCGACCTAGAGCCGTGGCAGCGTGCTTTCTAGGCATCATAAATGGACTGCCGTCCCGTTTGCGCTGCGGAACGAAGGGCGCACCTGAGCCGCGAGGTAAAATCAAAAAGTACGATGCGCCAAAATCCCGCGTCACGTCTCTCCTATACAGGAATCCTAAGTGGGACGTCAGCTTTGATGCATAGCGAGGAACGAGAAGGACGCGAGGGCAGGCGTAGATGAAACCTACGTCAACCGACGCGTCCGACGATGTGACAAAGCTAGGCGCAAAGATCACGTTCCACGTCTCAGGGTTCGCGGGCGAGATCGCGAAACCTCGTATACTCCTTCTGAAAATACATTTTTATCGTATCGGTTGCGCCGTTGCGGTGCTTTGCGATGCTGAGCTCGGTGATATTGGCGTTCTCAGTGTCTTGGTTGTAGTAGTCCTCACGATAGAGGAACATGACAATATCCGCATCCTGCTCGATAGAGCCGGATTCGCGCAGATCGGAGAGCATGGGACGTTTATCCGACCGTCCTTCGGTGGCACGTGAGAGCTGCGAGAGGACGACAATCGGCACGTTCAGCTCACGCGCGAGAATCTTCAATGAGCGTGTCATCTCGGCAACAGCAAGCGTGCGGTTCTCCACGCGCCCCGGTGCCTGAATGAGCTGGAGGTAATCGATGGCGATGAGGTCGAGCCCATGTTCCGCCTTGAGCCGACGCGCACGTGAGCGAATGTCCATAACTGTCGTGCTGCTGGTATCGTCGAAATAAAGGTGCGTCTTCATCATGCGATCCGCCACCTTTACAAGACGCTCCCACTCTACCTCGTCGAGCTCGCCGCGCGCGAGATGGGTCGCGTCAATTTGTCCTTCGGCACAGAAAATACGGTGCATGAGCTGTTCACGCGGCATCTCAAGGGAGAAAAATGCGACGGTTTTCCCCTGCAGTGCGGCATGGGTGGCGACATTCAGGACGAATGCGGTTTTTCCCATCGCAGGGCGCGCCGCAACGATGATGAGGTCAGAGGGCTGCAAGCCGCGTGTCACGCT
Source organism: Selenomonas sp. FOBRC9 (assembly GCF_000287655.1). Lineage (NCBI taxonomy): Bacteria > Bacillati > Bacillota > Negativicutes > Selenomonadales > Selenomonadaceae > Selenomonas > Selenomonas sp. FOBRC9. Next base: position 59,132 of record NZ_ALJR01000044.1, on the reverse strand, counting down.
GTCAAGCGAGGCGAGCCCTGTCGGGAGCCCCGTGATGCCGCCCTTTGACTCCGAGAGCTCACTGATGCGCTCCACAGCGTCAAAGACGACGCGCTCTGCTGGTGTAAACTCTGCGGTGTTCTGCCCGCTGCTGATGGCAAAGATCTTGCGTTCTGCGTCGCTGAGCTGCTGCCCAATCTCGTCGCTGCCCTCATATGCCGCGCCTGCAATCTCTGTGCTGACGTCGATGAGACTGCGCAAAATCGATTTCTCCTTGACGATTTTGGCGTAGTGTTCAAGATTTGCCGTACTGGGGACAGCATTCGTCAGGTTGGCAAGGAAAGAGATACCGCCGACCTGATCCAAATGTCCCGCCTTTTTCAGTGCCTCGGTCACGGTCACGATATCCACGGGTTCGCCCGCGCGCACGAGCCCCTCCATCGCGGAGAAGGCTGCGCGGTGCGCCTGGCGGTAGAAGTCCTCTGCACGCAGGAGCTCGAGCGCCTGCGTCGCGGCGTTTGCCTTGAGCATCATCGCACCGAGGACGGAGAGTTCCGCCTCGATACTCTGGGGGGGGATGCGTCCTTCCTGCATTACTCGACTCCTTTCAGCTTGATTTTTATATTCTTCATGCGCTCTTTTCCTCCGGCACAGGTGCTTTCCATGCGTCATTCGCAAAGAGTACGTCAAACGCCTCCTCCGCATGTTTCAGGCGGCGGATATCCAGCCCCAGATGTTCCTCGGGGATGTCCTTCTCGTTCTCCCACGGGATGATGAGCGTTGTGATCCCCGCCTGCCGCGCGCCGTATGCCTTCTCAAAGACGCCGCCCACGGGTTTGATCTCCCCTTGCAGAGAGATCTCGCCCGTCACCGCCACGTCCTGACGGATCGGCGCACCCGTCACCGCACTGACGATCGCCGTCAGAATCGCTGTGCCTGCGCTGGGACCGTCGATGTTTCCGCCGCCGATTACGTTTACATGGATGTCGTAGTCGTGGAGGTCACGCCCCGTCAATCGGCGCATCACAGCTGCCGCGTTGAACACAGAGTCCTTTGCCATGCTGCCCGCCGTCTCGTTGAAGCGCACCGTTCCTTTCCCCTTCTCCGCAGCAGGAAACGCCACTGCCTCGATCTCAATAATTGATCCAAGGAAACCCGCAACGCCAAGCCCAAAGACTCTCCCCACCGCAGGCGTATCGGACGCCTTCTTGCGCCCGAACGGATACAGGCGGCTCACCTGAACTACCTCATAGATATCATCCTTCGTCACAACTACGCTGAGCGCTCGCAGAGCTTCACTATTCCCCCCGATTGTTTCACGTGAAACAGCCCCGCCGGACACTATCGTGTCGGGAACAGCATCCGCCGCATCCGATTTTAAGCCCTGCTTACTATCTCCTTCGTCCTCTATTGTTTCACGTGAAACAGTCTCTCCGGATTCCGGCTCGGCGGAAGTAGCGTCCGGCGCAGCCGGTTTTAAGCCCCGCTTACTTTCATTCTCTCCCTCGATTGTTTCATGTGAAACGCCCCCACCAGACACTTGCGTGCCGCGAGCGGTATCCGATGCACCGAATTTTAAGCCATGCGTACTTTCTCTCTCGCCCCCGATTGTTTCACGTGAAACAGTTCCGCCGAATTCCGGCTTGGCGGGAGCGGTGTCCGGCGCAGCCATTTTTAAGCCCTGCTTTTTTGGCAAGCCGGACACCCGACCGCCCCCTATACCCTCATCCGCACTATTTGTTTCACGTGAAACAATCTCCTCTATCTCGGGGTCGGTGAGCCGATTCACCGCGAGACTATAGGCGTCCGCGAGAATGTTGATCGCCTTGCGGCCCTCGATCGTGTATTCGCTGATCAGCTCCGCGACGCCCTCCCCGAGCGTCACATGCAGCCGCCGCGCCGCATTCTCCACGATCCGCAGAATATGCGCGGGCGTCAGCGGCTCGAAATAGATCTCCGCGCAGCGCGACCGGAGCGCGGGGTTGATGTGATCTGCATCGCGCGTCGTCGCTCCGATCAGCACGAAGTCCGCGGGCGCCCCTTCCTCGAACAGCTTCTTGATGTAGGGCGGCACCCGTTTATCATCAGGATCGTAATATGCCGACTCAAAATACGCACGCTTGTCCTCAAGCACCTTCAGCAGCTTGTTTTGCAGCATCTCATCCATCTCGCCGATCTCGTCGATAAAGAGAATGCCGCCGTGCGCCTCCGTGACGAGTCCCGGCTTTGGTTCCGGCACTCCGCTGTCCGCGAGACTTTTTTGCGCGCCCTGATAAATGGGGTCATGCACCGAGCCGAGCAGGGGATTCGTCATATCGCGCGGATCCCAGCGCAGCGTCGTCCCGTCCGTCTCCACAAACGGCGCGCTCTCCCCAAAGGGAGAGACGGCGCGTTTTTTCGCCGCCTCGAGCACAAGGCGAGCCGCTGTCGTTTTCCCGACGCCCGGCGGTCCGTAGAGCAGGAGGTGCTGCGGGTAGGGCGAGCTGAGCTTTGCCATGAGCGACCGCACGGCGCGCTCCTGCCCAATGATCTCGTCAAAGTTCTGCGGGCGCAGGAGTTCCACCACCGACTGTGTGAGCCGGATATTCTCGAGGGCTTCGAGGTCTTCGCGCTTTTTCTTATCATGCGGCGACTCCGCACCGGGACTCTCCTCGGAGATGACCTGACGGCGGATGTCCTCGACGTACTCCTCGTGATCCTGTTCGAGTTTTTCCGTAACCTTGCGCTCGATGCGATCCTCAAGATCCCGGCGCACGCGAATGCGCGCGATCTCCTCCGTCATGCGGACAAGGATCTCCGGGATCTCCGCCTCGGACGGCGGCGGCGCGAGCATCGGATCCTCTTCGAGGATGCGCATGAGGGCGAGAACGCGCTCGCGGCGATTCTCCGAGCGCATGAGCGCCATTGCGTTCATCTTACCCGCCTGTATGACGAGGTTTTCCGTCCCCATCATATCTGCGAGCATACGAAAGATAGCGGCAATCTCGATGTCGAGCGCCGTCTCCCCCGTGGGAGCGGGCAGGACATCGGATGTGCCGCCGTGACTGCCAAACAAATCCTTAAAAAACGACATAGACTATTCCTTACGAACGTGAATCTTGATCGTCGTGGCGATGCTCGGATGCACCTTCACGACTGCCTCGTAAATGCCCTCGCCCGTCACTTCGCCGCGGATCGCAATCTTGCGGCGGTCGACGTCGATGTTCTGCTTCTTCAGCGCCTCGGCGACGTCTTTCCCCGTCACTGCGCCGAAGAGCCGCCCATTCTCGCCGATGCGCACGGGGATGTCCACCGTGACCTTTTCGAGCTGCGCCGCCATCAGCCGCGCCTCGTCCTCCGCCATGGCGTCCTTGCGCGCCTTTGCCCCTGCCTGTGCCTTTGCCACGTTCACGTTCTCCGCGCTCGCGGGCAGCGCCAGTTTCTTCGGCAGGAGGAAATTGCGGCCATAGCCGTCCGCAACCTCCACGATCTCGCCCTTTTTCCCGATATTTTTAACGTCAGCCTGTAGTATCACTTTCACTGCGGTCACTCTCCTCTATATATTTCCTTGCCTGTTCAATGACGGCGGCGCGCACCTCGCGCAGCGGGACGTTCTTCACCTGTGCGCCCGCGACGTTCGCGTGGCCGCCTCCGCCGAACTGCTCCATAATCACCTGCACGTTCATATCGCCTGAGGCACGCGCGCTGATGCCGACCGTGTCGACGGTCATTTGGAACACATAGATGCTCATGCGCACCCCGTCCACGCGCAGCATCCCGTCCGCAGCCTGCGAGGCGATGATCTGTCCGTTCTGAATCTGCTCGGGGATGCTGCCGACGATGAGCCCGCCGGGGAAAAACTCCGCCGTCGCCTTCGCGCGTGCGAGCGCGACCGTCGTCTCGTAGTCGCTCTGAAAGAGGCTGCGCACGAGCACGGGATCCGCCCCCGCACGGCGCAGGTACGCCGCCGCGTCGAACGTGCGGATGCCGGTGTTCACGTTGAAATTCTTCGTATCGACGACAATGCCCGAGTAGAGCGCCGTCGCCTCGAACTTCGTCGGGCGGATGTTCTCGCCGAAATACATGAGCAGTTCCGTCACCAGCTCGCTCGCCGAGCTCGAAGCGGTCTCGATGTAAACGAGCAGGGGATTTTTGACAAAATGCTCACTGCGGCGGTGGTGGTCAATGACGACCACCTTCGGGATGCGCTCGAGCAGCGACGGATCCGCGAGAATGTGGGGGATATGCGCGTCAACCACGACGAGCAGCGCCGATGCGGACGCGACGCTCGCGATGTCCCCCGCACGGACAAAGACGTCCGCATAGGACTCGTCCTTGCGCAGGACGTCTTCGAACCGGTCGATGCCCTCGTTCATATCACTGAGGACGATGTGCGCCTTTTTCCCGAGCGCGCGTGCCATGCACAGCGTACCCATCGCCGCGCCGAAGCAGTCATAGTCCTCGTTGTGATGTCCCATGATATATACTTCGTCCGCGCCCTCCATGATGTCGCGCAGGGCGTGTGCCACAACGCGCGCCTTCACCCGCGTGTGTTTTTCAACCGCCTTTGCCTTTCCGCCAAAGAACTGCGTCTTGCCGCCGATATCGAGCGCGACCTGATCGCCGCCGCGCCCGAGCGCGAGGTCGAGTTTCGCTTCCGCCTCCTCGCCGAGGGTTTTGAGCGACTGATCGGTCGAGAGCGACAGCCCGATCGAGAGGGTTACGGGCAGCCCCTTCGTATTCGTCAGTTTGCGCACCTGATCGAGGATATCAAACTTCTCCGCAATCGCGTGATCAAGCGCTGCGCGGTCGAGCAGCGCGACGAACTCGCCGTCCGAGATGCTGCGTATGAACCCGCCGAGTCCCTCCATCCATGCGTCGAGACGTTCGCGCACGGCGAGCAGCAGCAGCGAGCGCTCCGCCTCCGTCTGCCCCTGCATGATCTCGTCGAAATTGTCGATCTGGATGTAGAGGAGGGCAGTGCGGCTCGCGTGGAACCGCATCTCGAGGTTCGCCTGCTCCGTCTCGTCCTCCACGTAGAACGCCATCAGCGGATCGTGCTGTGCGGGCGTCGGCAGCGGGCGATGATAGACCCGATACGTCCGTCCTTCGTGCGTAAAACGGTACTCGCCCTCCATCCCCCAAAGGAGCTCGATCACGAGTTCCTGCCAAAAATCCGCTACGGCAGTTCCTTGCTCCGGCGGGGGCGTCCCGAGATAGTCGCCAAGCTGACGATTGCACCACTCGAGATGACCATCCTTGCTCACAACGAGGATCGCCTGCGGCAGTCGATCCACCGCATAGTTCATTACCTCGTTTACATTACGGATAATGCCCATACAGTAGCGTTCAAATCGCCGCTCTCTGTCATGACAACGTTCCCACGCGAACGCGGCAAGGGCAGCCCACAAAACGAGCGCCGCCATGCCGACATAGGTATTGTAACAAAACGTCACGAGCGCAAGCGCAAGCATGACGATCAAATGAATCGTCAAATCGATCCACGCGGATAAATTCCGCGGCATAGAATCACCTTCTTCCGAAACGTGAGAAGTGCATCCTCACCGTTTCGCATTCCCCCTGGCGGGGTATTATTGCAAGTTTATATCTAATATATGGTTATTGTATATTTTGTTTATCGATACCAAGTTTTTTCCGATAGTCATAGACCATGTCAAACAACCCCGTCCACGAGACGACCTGTGTCACGAGCCCGTTGATCGCCACGAACACATAGAGCAGCGTGCGGACAAAGGGCGCAACCTCAAAGCGTGTCATCATAAAGTGCATCAGCGAGAGCCCTTGGATGAGTCCCGCAAAAAACGAGATAAGATACGCGTTGAGCGCCGCCTCGTACAGCAGCGTAACATCTCTTGTAGAGCCCCAGTACAGCCCCACAATAGCAAATCCGAAGAGATACGGGAAGAACACCGGAAACCGCCACATCGTAAACGGCGGCAGCGATACAGTCACAATGCCGATGCGGCGCAGCACCCGCTGCAGGATTGTCAGCGACAGTGCCGCCTCCGCGAGTGCACTCACGATGAGAAGCGCAGGCAGCATCTGTACGAAGAGCGTTAGCATTTGCTCGCCCGCCGCACGCAGCTGCGTGATCTCCGTCTCCGCGATACCGAGCGACCGATAGATCTCGATCGTCCGGTCGAGCGCCGCCGTCATATCCGCCGCGTCGATCATCAGCGGATTGAGCCCAAAGAGCGCGAACATCAGCGCCGCGCCCATGACCTTGCCGCCGAGCGACGCCGCCGCCCCCGCAAAGAGCGTCTGCACCGCCGAACGATCACGCCGCACGAGCGCCCCGAGCACGAGCCCCGTCGGCGCGAACGCGAGCACGAAGAACGCGCCCATCACAGGCGTCGCAAAGAGCATCAGGAGGAGAAGAGACGCGGCTGTCATCAGCACGCCCCATTTGAGCCCAACGCGTACGACCACAAGCGCCACAAACACCGGCCAGAGCAGCCCCAGCACCATCGTCAGCATGGGCAGATAGATCGCCGCGAGCGCATAGACCACCGCCGCGGCCGTCATCACCCCCGCCGTCGCGGCAGGGCGCGCACCTTGCTCGTTCATCCCGTATCCTTTCCGCGGCGTGCCGCCCGTCATTTCCATCCCATAAAATACGTTCCTATTATAGCAGGTTTTTAGCATACTGTCACGAAAACACATAACAGGACAAGCGTTATGACACAGTGATACGCCAAAATCCCGCGTCACGTCAATATGCCTGCCATACGGAGGAGGTACTGTGCATTCGTCGTCCTGCATCTTCCCTCGCGGATCTTGAAATCAAAGAGAATCTTATCTCCCTCGTAGTGCTCCTCAAAGTGTGCATTCCTGATCGGAATGCCTTCCTTGCCAAGGTCGCACAGCTCAAAGTCGTGCGTCGTGACGATCGTGATTGCGTGCGGCAGCGTCAGGCGGCGGATCGCCTCGCGCGCGCCGACGATGCGGTCGGCGGAGTTCGTCCCGCGGAATATTTCGTCAATCAGGATGAGCATGGGGCGCCCCTTGCGGCTGTATGCCATCATCTTTTTGATGCGCAGGAGCTCGGCGTAGAACGTCGAGATGCCGCCCGCGAGATCGTCTTGAATCTGTATTGAGGTGTAAACCGCCATCGGCGTCAGCGCAAAGGATTTTGCACATACAGGTGCGCCTGCGTATGCCAGCACCATGTTAGAACCCAGCACACGCATATACGTTGTCTTGCCCGACATATTCGAACCCGTGATGACGAGCATCCCCGCCGAGAGATCCGCATCGTTCGGCGTGCCCGCCTCCTCGGTGAGCACAAGCGGCATCGCGCCCTTTGCAACAAGACGCGGCGACGCATCGTCGAGGAACGTCGGGAAGGCGTGCTCCTCGCGCGTATGTCCGATCATCGCGAGCGAGAGCAAGACCTCCATCTCCGCCCACACCTCAAGCCACCCGGGCGCCGCAGCCCCCGCTCGGGTGCGCCACCGTGCAAAATATGCGCGGCAGTGGAAATCCCACAAAAACAGCGCATTTGCGAGGACGAAAAAGACAAAGTTCCGACGCATCGCCACGCAGTCCGCAAGCCGCGTCAGGCTGCTCTGCGCCCGCGTCGCACGCATGGGCGTTGAGAGCGGGGCAAGCGTCTCGCGCAGGGCATCCCCGCGCAGCGGCGCACGCTCGAGCGCACGAAAGATATTCCCGTAGAGCCGCAGCTCCTGCGCCATCCGTCCGAGCGGCGCGAGCACGCGCTGTGTGCGCGGGTAAAAGACGAGCGCGAGCGCCATATTGAGCGACCATATCGTGAGCGGCAGTCCCCACGTCCCGCCGCCAAGCAGCGCCCACAGCAGCGCCGCAAATCCCGCGAGCGAGAATACCGCCCCCACCGCGCAGTATAGGCGGGGCGAGATGGAGACCTGCTGCGCGAGCTCCCGCACGAGCGCACGCGTGTCGTGCCCATCCGGCAGCCGCGCCCCGCGCGCCGTGAGCTCGAGGCAGAGCAGGGGATGCGCCAGCAGCTCCGCCACCGCCGCCTGCCGCCGCCGCGTCCGCATGAGATCACGCGGCGTCGCCGTGAGCGCGCGGGCAAGCCGATCCCGCCCTGCGAGTGTGCGCGCACAGCAAAGGTACTGATAGAGCGACGCCGTACCGAAGATATGCAGATCCGCATCGGGCGGACGCTTCGCCTTGCGGTACTGCGCCCCCGTCACCGGCTCGCTTTTCCACGTTCCCGCAAACCGCGCCAGATACCCCGCCACGACTGAGAGATACGCCTCCATGAAGCGCCGCCGCCTCTCCAGGCGCGCGTGCCGCGCCACGAGCACGGCAAAGAGGACGACGAGAAACAGCCCGAGCAGCATCTCTCCCGCCGCTCCGCGATTATATCCGTGGATCAGCGCCGCCCCCGCCGCCGGGAACACAAGCGTACGCGCGAACACGAGCCGCCGATGCTCCCTGCGCAGGGATGCCGCGAGCATGAGTGCATTTTCCCATGCGTTTTCATAAAAATCTTTCTTCAAAAGGACGCCTCTCCTTCCAATCTTTTTGTAACAATGGCAACGTATATTATAAATCATCCGCACCAAAAAAGACAGTGCGGGCGCCGTATCATAATCTGACCGGACGAATCGTTCGCCCAAAAGGGATGTTTTTCATGATGGCTTTTGGAACGCCGGAAAGCTCAACCTGATGAGCGTCCTCATGATCATCTTCACGGTCATTGAGCTGCGCAAAAAGACCGACCGGCATCACGAGATCATCCTCTATCGGGAGGGCATCGCCATTCGGAATGAAACGGCGGGGGAGGAATACTTCGCGCCCAAAGAAGCGATCTCCTTTTCACGGGATCTCGCCGCCGATACCGTCACCATCCGCGCCGCAGCGCTGCCGCACACCCTCGTGCTGCGGTTCGGCACCGGCATCTTCTCCGATGAGGGCGTGCTGCAAAACAATCTCGAACGACATTTCTTCTAACGGCGCGCCGCCTATGAGGAGCTGCTGCATGAGGGAACTGTGCAGCAGTCCCTTTTCGCATCCGCGGAAATTATAATACGCGCAGCAATCATGTTTCACACGTGCACAAAAGGAAAGGAGCCGCATGATGTTCGGAGGCAGACCGATACAGCATGTCCATCCGCATCCGACAAAAAGACGGCCGACAAAGCAGCACCTATTACTTTTCACCGGGCGTATACAATCCCGCCAAGGAATTATACTCCGCGCAGTCGGACATTGAGGACGCGATGCGGCGCACCGCCGTGCTTCTCGAGACCATGCACATCCCCTATGAAGTAACAGAAAAAGAAGAATGGCGCCCGTTCCTTTTGTGACGCGGCACCCGCCGAATACTTATGAATACGGAGGAGGAGCAGGGGACTATGACCGCTGAAGACAGCGCAGTTCGCCGCCTGGAGGCGGCAATCGCAGCACTGAATGCGCGGATGCGCGGCGCTGCCGGGGATCTCGACTACGAATCCTATCTGCACGAAAAGCGCACCCTTGAGCGTGCGCTCCATTCCCTCAAGCAGAGACAGCAGCAGACAAAATGAAACCGGAATCATTTCATTCTGATTTCAGCGACATATGATAGACTGAACATACGAAAGAAAGGAAGATACCTATGTCACAGCGTATGACGATGGAAGAAGTCCTCAAAGAATACGGCGTACCGCAGCTGCGGCTGGATGTCCATGCGACGCGCAGCGACCTGCTGAAACTCCGCGAGAAGCTCATCGCGATCCGCGATCTCTCCGACGGGCGCGAACAGGGCTATCTCGACATCGACTGCAAACTCTACATTGACGTTGACGATATCGACCGCTATCTGTCGGGAGAGCTTGATACGGTGGGGGAGATTTATGCATTTCCGGAAGATGTGAAGTCTTATAAGGAGTGACGCGGGATTTTGGCGCATAGCTGTGTCATTTTCGTCAAACGCTTCGTCGACGTAGGGCTCATCTACGCCTTCCTCGCGTTTTCCTCAATTCCTTGCTCTGCATCCAAACTTCCGCGTCACTTACTGTACGGTTTGATCTGCGGGATTTTGGCGTATAGCGGTGTCATTTCATACGGCGATTCGTTATGCCGCCCTAAATCGTTTGAGGGCTCAGCCGCGCGGCGTTTGCCGCAGCGATTTTTAAGCGCCGCTTTTTTGACAAGGCAAATGCCAAGCGGCGCCGCCGCGGGACAAATAGACGTAAACATCATACACCGAATTTTACATAAAAAAGGAGAATCATAAATGAACCTCAAGAAAATCCTCGCCGCCGCGATGATCACCTCCATGACCGTCGCCGCCGCGCCGATCCTCGTACCGACCGCCGTGCAGGGCGTCCTCGTATCGGAGGCCGAGGCTGCCCGCGGCGGCGCCCGCATCGCACCGCGTTCCGCGCCTGCCGCACCGAAGGCAGCGCCCGCGCAAAACAACAGCGGCAAATCCGTCTCCGGCAACGGGGGCAGCTACGCCCCCTCCAAGAGCGCAAATGATCTCGGCAAGACCGCTCCGAACGCCGCCAAGCCCGGCACGGCGGCGGGCACGGCAAACGCCGCAAGGAGCGGCACCGGCTGGGGCAACGCCCTGCGCAGCATCGGGTTCCTCGCGGGCGGAATGCTCCTCGGCTCCATGCTCGCCTCCATGTTTGGCCTGGGCAGCGGCTTCCTCGCCGATTTGCTCGGTGTCCTTGCAAACGTCGCTCTCGTCTTTATCGCTGTCATGGCGATCCGCTGGATCTGGAACCGCTTCCGCGGTCGTAAAGAAGAGGAGAACGTCTACCGCAGTGCGCCGCGCGTCCATGATATTTCTCCCCGTCCCACCGTCACCGACATCCGTCCGCAGGGCGTCTCCAGTCCGTCACCGACCGATATAAACGTCAGCGACAGCCCCCGCAGCATCGCCGACCGCTATCGCAATCGCTAAAACGAGAATGCACCTAAACTGCCCGCGAGGGCGGTTTTATCCATAAAGGAGATCGCTATGCTTCCTGAAAAATTCTTTGACTGCCTGAAATATGAAGGCGTCGTCGCCATCGGCACCGCCTCCGCAAGCGGCGAAGCACATATCGCGAATACGTGGAACAGCTACCTGATCGTCACGGACGAGGAGCAGATCCTCATCCCGGCGGCAGGGATGCGCAAGACCGAGAAGAACAGCAAAGAGAACCCCCATGTCGAACTCACACTCGGAGCGCGCGAAGTCGAGGGATATATCGGCCCCGGCACCGGATTTCTGCTCACGGGAACCGCATCCTTCCTCAAAGAGGGCACATTATTCACCCGCATGAAAGAAAAATGCCCCTTTGCCGCACGCGTCCTTGTTTTCACCCCGGAAAGCTGCCGCCAAACACTATAATTTCATAGCATCACTGCATCTAAAATAACCGCTGCGCGTTTATATTTCGCACGGCGGTCTTATTTTTTCCTCTAAAACCGTCTGTAGGAAAATAAATAAAAATCAATTCAATAAAATAAATATAAATATCTATAAATAAAGATAAATAACTTTAAATTCGATGAAGATCCTCCCTCTGAACAGTGCAAAACATTCGTATTCTGTTGCTGCACGCATATAGATCCCGGGAAGCCCCCCGCGTATCGCCCCCGGCAACTGCCGGGTACAACGTATCGCCGCCGGATATAACACTGCGTGCGCCAAGTCCCCGTTGCCTCTCTCCTCTTGAAAAAGCCGGCTGAGCCGCTATAATAGAAGGTACAGTAAGAATCATAAAGGAGCATAACATCATGGTCAAACCATCCACCTACGCCGCCGTTGATACGCTCATTGCACGCTATCCCGCACTCGAGGGATGCGGCACCGATATCCGCGCGGCAATCACGGCGCTCTGCGAATGCTACCGGGCGGGCGGCAAGCTCATCGTCTGCGGCAACGGCGGCTCCGCCTCGGACGCCGAGCACATCGTCGGCGAGCTGATGAAAGGGTTCCTCCTGCCGCGCCACCTCGATGAGGCAATGCTCGATAAGCTTCACGCGGTATGTGACGCGAAAGATCCGCGCGCCGTCGATTATTTCATGCAGAACTTACAGGGTGCACTGCCTGCGATCTCGCTGCCTTCCCAGCTCGCCATCAGCACGGCGTTCTCAAACGACCAGGCGCCCGATCTGACGTTTGCGCAGCAGGTATTGGGGCTGGGGAAGGAGGGGGATATACTCCTCGGCATTACGACCTCGGGCAATTCAAAGAATGTCATCTATGCATTTGAGATCGCAAAAGCACTCGGTCTTACGACGGTCGCTCTCACCGGAACACCCGGCGGGCGCGTCGCGGCAGACGATCTTGCGGATATCGTAATCAAGGCGCCCGCAAGCGAGACGTACGTCATTCAAGAATATCATCTGCCGATCTATCATGCGCTGTGTATAGCTGCCGAGGAGGAATTCTTCGGATAGACGTGAGGCGCGATCTTTGCGCACAGCGTTGTCATTTGTCGAATACTTCGCTTGACGTAGCTCTTAACTACGCCGGCGCTCATATTCTCCGCATTCCTAGCTGTGCATCAAAGCTTGCGCCTCACTCAGGTTGCGGCTATGATGCGGGACTCTGGCGCACAGCGATCACGCTTCACTGTACCGATAAACAAGGAGGATGACCATGCCCTTAACCCACGCCGACTTCATGAAGCTCGCAAACGGCAGCGACATCCGCGGCGTCGCCGTTCCCGGCGTTCCGGACGAGCCCGTAACGCTGACCCCGGAGGCGGCGAACCGTATCGCGGCCGGCTTCATCCGTTTCCTCGCGGAGCAGACGGGCAAACACCCCGACGAACTGCGCATCGCCGTCGGGCACGACTCGCGCATCTCCGCACTCGCCATCAAGGACTGCGTGCTGACGGGCATCACCCACACGGGCGCGCACGGCATTGACTGCGTGCTCGCCTCGACGCCCGCCATGTTCATGGCGACCATCTTTGAGGACACTGCCGCCGACGGCTCCGTCATGATCACCGCGAGCCACCTCCCGTACAACCGCAACGGGCTGAAATTTTTCACCCCGGCAGGCGGCACGGACAAAGAGGATATCATCAAAATCCTCACATACGCATCGGAAGCGGAGGAGGCGCACGGTACGCTCGACCATGTGATGAAATTTGACCTCATCGGGCGTTACAGCGAATATCTCGTGGACAAAATCCGCACGGCGCTCGGCGGCGGTGCGCAGCCGCTCACAGGAATGCATATCGTCGTCGATGCGGGCAACGGCGCGGGCGGCTTTTTCGCCGGCCGCATCCTCACCCCGCTCGGCGCGGACACGACGGGCAGCCGCTACCTCGACCCGGACGGGCTTTTCCCGAACCACGTGCCGAACCCCGAGGATCCCGCCGCCATGCGCGCCGTCAAGGAAGCCGTCATCGAGTCGGACGCCGACCTCGGGCTCATCTTCGACACCGACGTCGACCGCATGAGCGCCGTACTCGCAGACGGCACGGACATCAGCAGGAACGCCCTCATTGCCATGATGGCGGCGATTCTCGCCCCCGACTATCCGGGCAGCACCATCGTCACCGACTCCGTGACCTCCGACGGGCTCACCGAGTTCCTCGAAAATCATCTCGGGCTCAAACATCTCCGCTACATGCGCGGCTACAAGAACGTCATCAACGAATGTATCCGCCGGAATGAAGCAGGGGAGGTCTCCCCGCTCGCGATTGAGACCTCGGGGCACGGCGCGCTCAGTGAGAACTACTACCTCGACGACGGCGCGTATCTCGCGGTGAAACTCCTCATCGCCGCCGCAAAAGCGCACAGCGAGGGGCGCACTCTCGCGGATCTCATCGCCCCGCTGCGCGCCCCCAAGGAAGCGCGCGAGCTGCGCATCAAAATTGAAGGCGCGAACGATGTAAAAGCATACGGCACGAAGGTTCTCGCTGCATTCGAGCAGCGCGTACGGGATGCGGGTCTCTCGATTGCCGCCCCCTCCTACGAGGGCGTACGCGTCGTTTTCCCGGACGGCTGGGCACTCCTGCGCATATCCCTGCACGATCCGAATATGCCGCTCAATATCGAGTCGAACGCCGAGGGCGGCGCAGATGAGATTGAACGGCGCGTTAAATCATTTCTTTCCGGCTTTGACCATATCAATCTATCTTGTTTTAGCGTATAGTACAGAATACTCGTACCACGCACTGCCTTCTTCAATAGAGAGGCAGTGCGTTTTTCATAAAAAGGATATATTTTCTGCTTGGACTGTGCTATAATGAAAAAAATATGTAAATATATCTGCAATCAAATTAATGTTCTTATTGGGGAGAATATGGCAGCCGGGGGGATGCCTGTATGAACAAGATTGTATCTTTCCCGCGGGGCAATTGGATTACCCTGCTTTCCGTTACATTGCTGACACTCATCGTTGCCTCGGCATGGCATACACTCAAGACACCGCTCGATCCCTCGATCCGGGCGGAGTATGCGTACATCGAGGGCGAACCGGACTATAAGGATGTCATTGGATTCCGTGCGGATCGCTACGATTGGCACCCTTATGATTTTCCGGTGCCGCCAAAGGTGCCGAAGGGAACGACGACCGTTTATATTTCGTTTGAGATTCCGGTTTCGGCACGGTTCGTCGGCGATCACATCCTTTTCACAACGTCAAATCAGGATGCCTATGTTTACGCGGACAACGATCTCGTCTACACACACGGCGATTGGTCGTCGCTGCTCGACACGCGCGGGCGTGCGTTTCACTATGTGCACTTTGACAGCAATCTCGCGGGCAAGCGCCTGACCATCATGCTGCGCAGCTCCGATCCGAACTGGCTGGGAAGCATCGGCTATCTCGCATTTGGCAACGAGGGGAACCTGATACGCAAACTCAGTACGACGGATGCCATCTACATCTCGAGTTTGTCGATTGCCGTCACGCTGATCATGCTCCTCCTCATGGGGCTCATGTGGCGCGACTCGACACACAGGCGAAAGACCCATCTCTATCTCATCACATTCCTCGGCGTCTTTATCCTATGGACGGCGGGAACCTCATCGTTCTTTCCCCGCGTCTTCGGTCTGAGCCATCTATGGTGGGAGCTGCATCTCATCACGCTTTATATCCTGCCGCTCTCCGTGATCCCGGTCATCCGGGAAATCGTCTCGCCGCGCTACATCGGGCGGATCCAATCGACCTGGCGCATATTTGTCCTGGTCTTTGCCGTCTCAACGCTGACCGAGATTGTCGGTCTGAGCGGCTATACGAATTTCCTCTACATTTATTATCCGGTTCTGCTCGTCGGGTTCCTCGTACTCATCCACGCTGTGATCCGCTCGAGCTGGAAGCATCACCCCGCGTGCCGCTACGCCTCTTTGACGCTCATCTCGTTCGTCATCTTCGGCGGCATCGACGCCTATCATTGGGAGTACCATCAAACGGCGGTCATGCTCGCAACGACGGTATTTTCCGTCTATACGACCCTGCCGTTCATCTTCTTCCTCATGCGCGAGCAAATGCTGAGCGACGCAAAGCTCGCCCGCGAGAATACGGAGCTATCGCAGGAGCTGCGCGAGTCGCAGGAAGAGGCGGTGCGGGACGCACTCACGGGCTGCTATAACCGGCTCCAGCTCCAAAAAAGTTTCGATGCATTTTCTGCGCTTGCCAATGAGCGCGGATTCAAATTCTCGTTTGCGATCTTTGATGTGGATCATTTCAAGTCGGTCAACGATACGAAGGGGCATCTCGAGGGTGATAACGTACTCAAAAAGATCGCGCGCACCGTACACGACGAGATCGACCGCCGCCATGTGTTCATCCGCTACGGCGGCGACGAGTTTATACTGCTCGCCCTGCACTATGATCTCGAGACGATGGCCGCATTCTGCGAGGAGCTGCGCCGCAAGCTCGAGGTCGTCCTCGCCGGTGTGACCATGAGCTTTGGCGTATCCACATGGCACGGAGACAAGGATCGCCTGCGCGCCCTCATCGACCGCGCCGACCGTGCGCTCTACGTCTCCAAGGAAAAGGGGCGCAACGCCGTCTCCACCGAAAACGAGGAGACCGACGGCTAGAGAGCTTCCATATACCAAAGGTCATCCGCAGCAAACCGCGGCGGATGACCTATTTGATTGAAAATTTTTCATGCTGCAAGCCTTCGGAACGGCTTGCGGCACCGAGAGGAGTCTTTATGCATACGGTATCGTCCCTGCGCTTTTTCACCACGGCGGGTCGATTGTCCCGGCGCAGTTTTGCCCTGACGCTCGCCGCACTGTTCGGCGGGACGGGGCTTTTTCTCACGTTTTATAACAATCTGGCTCTCCCGATCGTCTACAGTGT
This sequence comes from Selenomonas sp. FOBRC9, assembly GCF_000287655.1. Taxonomy (NCBI): domain Bacteria; kingdom Bacillati; phylum Bacillota; class Negativicutes; order Selenomonadales; family Selenomonadaceae; genus Selenomonas; species Selenomonas sp. FOBRC9. The sequence continues at coordinate 42,913 of NZ_ALJR01000044.1, read as the reverse complement.
CTCCGCTTCTTTCCCCGGTGAGCCGCTTCGGGCATTCCGGCTTCTCAACACCGCAAGTTCTCTGCCCGCATTCTTCATCGGTCTGTTCCTCTTCCCGCTGCTCGCCGTCCCCGCCGCCGTTCTCTCATTCCACAATGCGGTGCCGAGCCTGATCTCCGCTGCGCTCGTCTCACTCACCGTCCTCTGCTGCATCGTCAGTATTGTCAGTATCGCCCGTTTGCTCCAAAAGGACACCCGACAATACATTTGAGCTGCGTCACGTTTCTATGGTATAATGATAAACGTACGATCATCGTATTATGAAAGGAGCTATTATGCACACCATCGATAACGGAATCAAGGAGAACTTCTTCAACTATGAAGGACGGCTCAATCGGAAACGCTATCTCTTCCGCAACCTTGCGCTGTTCGGCATCGGCTTTGCACTTTACATCATCATCATGATCCTCTTTATAATCGCCGCCGGCATCCAGCCGCAGCCCGCACAGAACGGGGGGGCACTTACGGCGGCGATGCTCGGTCTATATGGTCTGTTCTTCCTGCTCTGCCTGCCGCTTACGGTCTCCGCCTACATGCTGATGATCCGCCGTCTGCACGATCTCAATATGTCGGGCTTCTTCTGCCTCCTGAATTTCGTGCCGCTCGTCAACATCGGCCTCGGGCTCTACCTGTTCTTCAAAAAGGGAACCGAGGGCGACAACGACTACGGTTCCGATCCTCTCGATATGACGGGGTATGTCTACGGCGAGACTGCGCCCGCAGTGCCGGAGCATAACGACAATCCCTACGCCCGCACAGATACCGCGCCGAAAGAATAATATCATATGAAACGAGGGGGTGCCGCACGAGTTTGTTTCGTGTGACACCCCTTTGCTTTTCCTCTGCATAACTTTTAATGTTTTCACGATACCGTAAATGAAAGGATTCCCATGCACCCGATCGACCATGGCTTCCGCGCTCACTTCTTCGCGTGGCGCGGCCGTCTCAACCGCATGCGTCATTTCAAGCGGCAGCTTGCCGTCTTCGGCCTCATGTGCGCAGCGATGCTCCTGCTTGCCTCCGTCTTAGATCTGCTCAGTCCGCATTTGCGCCATAGTGAAATCGTCACATGGATCATCATAGCTCTCATGGGGGTCGTGGTACTTGCATACGCTGTATCCAGTGTCATGCTCCAGATTCGCCGCCTGCACGACCTTAACCTGTCAGGCTTCTTCCTGTTGCTCCGCCTCGTCCCGTTCGTCGATGTCATCCTCTGTCTGTATCTCATATTTGCAAAGGGAACGGAGGGCGACAACCGGTTCGGCCACGATCCGCTCGGATCCGCCGACATACGCGATTTCACGAAAGAACCACCCCCCGTATGCGCCGCCCCCGGCACACCCGCCACACAGCAAGGCGAAAATCACAATAGGCACACAAAGAAGGGAGAATATATCCCCCTTGATCTTTTTTCCCGCAGCGGCAGACTCTCGCGGCGTGATTTTGCACTGACCGTCGGCATCCTATTCGGGGGCTCCGGCCTCATATTCCTGCTCCTAGAGGTGCTCTCCATTCCTCTCATCTACTACGTCGCGGCATTTTTCTTTCGCGATATGACGACCGCATTCTGGACGATGATGACCGGCGCTTGGTTCATCGCGTGTATCGCCGTTTGCCTCGCCCTGTTGACGCTCTCGCTCCCCGCCGTCATTCGCCGCCTGCACGATATGAACTGCAGCGGCTGGCTCGCCCTGCCGCTCGTCCCGTGCTCGCTCATCATCCTTGGGCTCACGCTCGTCTCGTCCCTCCTAAGCATCGGCATTACCTTGTCGGTGATGATCAGCGGCACCCCGACCGGATACATCGGCGGATTCCACTTGACGACTGATATGAATGATATTCTCGCCGGCTCGATTTTTTTCATCGTTCTCATATTTATGGTCACCCTTCCGCTCCTATCAGCCTACGCTGCATTTCTCTTCTTCAAAAAAGGCAGTCCCGCTGAGAACCGCTGGGGGGCTCCGTCTATCTCTAATAAGCTCCCGCCTATGCGCGCGGCCTTCCTTTCCACGAACGGCAGTATCGAGCGCAGACCGTTCATCGTACAAACGCTGTTGCTCCTTACTGCCGCGGGCATCATCGTCCCAACTGCCCTATATCTCGTCAGCGTTCCGATATTCTTTATCCTCATAGGGCTCGGCCTCCTGCCATTCGGCACACATATGCACCTATTCGCCATGGCTCCGGCGCTTTATCCCATCGCTGCGCTCCCGCTCGTCATCCGCCGCCTGCGCACGCTTGGACGCAGTCCCTATGAAGCGGTCTTTGTCTTCGCTCCGCTCATTCCCATTCCCTTCGCGCTCTTGCCGATATCGGAATCCTTCGGTATCCTGCAATTTATCTCATTCGCCCACGATATACCGCTCCGCAGGCTCCTCGACCCGCTCGTCGTCGCGCCAACCGACGGCTCCCTCATGTTCGCCGCATTCTCCTTCGTCTGTGCCGTCGCCGGCATCATCGGCATCGCCCGACTCGTCAAAAAATGAAAATTGAGCCCCAACGAAAAGAACGGAGCCGACGCACATTTTGGCTGTGCATCGGCTCCGTTTTCTATGCGGTTTTTGATATTTTCTTATTCCATCGGCGGATCGACGGTCATGTTCATGGTTGCCATGGAGGCGACGCGGTCGTTCTCGGCGATGGTCATGAGCTTGACGCCCTGCGTGTTGCGGCTGATGAGGGAGATCTCGTCGACGGTCGTGCGGATGACGATGCCCTCGGTCGTAATCAGCATCAGCTCTTGACTGCCGCGGACGACGCGGATGCCGACGACGGAACCCGTTTTCTCCGTGACCTTCATATTGATGAGCCCTTTGCCGCCGCGCGTCTGCGTGCGGTACTCGTCCGCCGCGGTGCGCTTGCCGTAGCCGCCCTCGGTGACGGTGAGCACCTCGGAGCCGCTCTTTAGGATGTCCATGGCGACGACCTCGTCTCCGTCGGAGAGGGTGATGCCGCGCACGCCGCGCGCGATGCGTCCCATGGAGCGCACGCCGTCCTCGGGGAAGGTGATCGCCTTGCCGTGGCGCGTGCCGAGCATGATGCGGTTCTCGCCGTCCGTGAACTTCACGCCGATGAGTTCGTCGTCCTCGTCGAGATTGACGGCGCGCAGTCCGCTCTTACGGATATTCGCAAATTCGGCGAGCGGGGTCTTTTTCACGACGCCCTTGCGCGTGCCAAGGAAGAGGAACCGGTCGGGCTTGAACTCGCGTACCTGAATGACGGCGGTGATGCGCTCGTCCGCTTCGACGGCGAGCAGGTTGACGATGGCAGTGCCCTTCGCCGCGCGTCCGCTCTCGGGGATTTCATATGCCTTCAGCACAAAGGCGCGTCCGCGGTTCGTAAAGAAGAGGATCTCGTGATGCGTGGTCGTGATGAGGAGGTCGCTCACGATGTCCGTTTCCTTCGTCCCCATGCCCTTCACCCCGACACCGCCGCGCCGCTGGCGGCGGTAGGTGTCGAGCGGGATGCGCTTGATGTAGTTGCTCATGGTGAGGGTGACGACGACGTCCTCCTCGGCGATGAGGTCTTTGATGTCCATCTCGCTCGCGTCGAAGGTGATCTCCGTGCGGCGCTCGTCGCCGTACTTGTCGCGCACCTCGATGAGCTCGTTTTTGATGATGGCGAGGACTTTGCTGCGGTCGGCAAGGATGCTCTTGAACTCTTCGATCGCGGCGAGCACCTCTTGATACTCCTGCTCGATCTTCTCGCGCTCAAGTCCTGTGAGACGCTGGAGACGCAGATCGAGGATCGCCTGCGCCTGTTTCTCGGTGAGCTTGAATCCCTCCATGAGCGCGGTGCGCGCGATGTCGGCGGTGCGGCTCTCGCGGATGGTGGTGATCACGGCGTCAAGGTGGTCGAGCGCGATGGTCAGTCCTTCGAGGATATGGGCGCGCGCTTCCGCCTTTGCGAGCTCGTACTGGGTGCGCCGCGTGATGACGGTCTCTTGGTGACTAATATAATGCCCAAGGACTGACCGCAAATTCATGATGACGGGCTGTCCGTCAACGAGCGCGAGCATGATGACGCCGAAGCTGTCTTGGAGCTGCGTGTGTTTATAAAGTTGGTTGAGGATGACGTTCGGCGCGCTGTCGCGGCGCAGCTCGATGACGATTCGCATCCCGCTGCGGTCGGATTCGTCGCGGAGATCCGTGATGCCGTCGATCTGCTTGTCGCGGACGAGCTCGGCGATTTTCTCAATGAGACGCGCCTTGTTGACCTGATACGGGAGCTCCGTGACGATGATGCGCGGCTTGCCGTTCGACATGGTCTCGATGTGGGCGCGCGCGCGCATCTTGATGACGCCGCGTCCCGTGGTATATGCTTTGCGGATCTCCTCCGTGCCGAGGATGAGTCCTGCCGTCGGGAAGTCGGGGCCTTTGATGACGCCCATGAGCTCCTCGACAGTCGTGTCGGGGTTGTCGATGAGCATGAGCGTGCCGTTGATGACCTCGGTCATGTTGTGCGGCGGGATGTTCGTCGCCATGCCGACCGCGATGCCCGCCGTGCCGTTGACAAGGAGCTGCGGGAACTTTGCCGGCAGGACGGTCGGTTCTTTCTCCGAGCCGTCGTAGTTGTCCGTGAAATCGACCGTTTCCTTATCGATGTCGCGCAGCATCAGCTCCGCGATCTTCGACATGCGCACCTCGGTGTAGCGCATCGCCGCGGCGGAGTCGCCGTCGACCGAGCCGAAGTTGCCGTGTCCGTCGGCGAGCATGTAGCGCATGGAGAAATCCTGCGCCATGCGCACGATGGCGTCGTAAACGGAGCTGTCGCCGTGCGGGTGATATTTACCGAGCACTTCACCGACGATACGCGCCGATTTTTTGTACGGCTTCGTGCTCGTCATGCCGGAGCCCTGCATCGCGTAGAGGATGCGGCGGTGCACCGGCTTTAGCCCGTCGCGTACGTCCGGCAGCGCGCGCGCCACGATGACGCTCATCGCGTAGTCGATGTAGGAGTTCTTCATCTCGTGCTCGAGATTGACCGGGACGACGCGGCCCTCTCCAAAATTCAAATCCAAAATGTCACCTCTTCGTGTTCGTCTCATAAAAATCCACGGTCATTATAGCATTTTCGCGGGGAAAAGTCTACGCACGAGGCGGAGTCTGCGTGAAAGCATGGCGAAACGCACGGATTTATGATAGAATTATCCTATACAATGTTTTCAATGCACGATAAGGTGGTTGTTGCAGTGGATCGGATGCCGCAGGAACTCATGGAGCTCGTACGCGGCGGTGAAAGCGTCACCGTCGAGTTTAAGAAGTCGCAGACGGACATCACGAAGGATGTGTATGAGACCGTGTGCGCTTTTTCCAATCGCAACGGCGGGCATATATTTCTTGGTGTAAATGATCACGGCAAGATCGTCGGAATTGCGCCGGATCACATTGACCGGATGAAGAGGGACTTTGTGACATCCATCAACAACGAAAATAAAATGTACCCGCCGCTCTATCTCGCGCCGATGGAATACGAAGCGGAGGGAAAACGTCTCCTCTACATCCGCGTGCCGAGCGCGCAGGAGGTCTGCCGATGCCGCGGGCGGATTTTTGATCGGAATCACGACGCCGACATTGACATCACGCATCATTCGGACGAGGTGTTTCGGCTCTATGCGCGGAAAAGCGGCAGCTACTATGTGAATAAAATCTTCCCGGTCTTTGGCGTCAGGGATCTCCGCGCGGATCTGCTCGATCGTGCACGCAGGATGACGCGCATACGCACGAACAATCATCCATGGATGAGCATGACGGACGAAGAGATCATCCGCAGTGCGGGTCTCATGCTCACAGAGCATCACACGGGGCGCGAAGGCATCACGCTCGCCGCCATCCTGCTGTTCGGCACGGATCAACTGATCATGTCCGTCCTGCCGCAGTACAAAACGGATGCGCTGTTCCGCGTGTTCAATACCGACCGCTACGATGACCGCGACGTTGTGACGACCAACCTGCTCGAAAGTTACGATCGCCTGCTGGCATTCGGGCAAAAACATCTGAGCGATACGTTCCACCTGGAGGGCGTGCAAAGTGTCAGTGCGCGGGATCATATTTTGCGCGAAGTAGTATCCAATTTGCTCGCGCATCGGGATTTTTCGAGCGCCTACGTCGCAAAACTCATAATCGAGAAGGAGCGCATGTTCACGGAGAATGCAAACCTTTCGCACGGTTACGGCACCCTGAATCCCGCGGCTTTTGAGCCGTTTCCGAAGAATCCGCCGATCTCAAAAGTGTTTCGTGAGATCGGGCTTGCCGACGAGCTCGGCTCCGGGATGCGAAACACCTATAAATATACGGAAATGTACTCCGGCGGCGCGCCGCAGTTCGTCGAGGGAGACGTGTTCCGGATCAGCATCCCGCTGCCCGAAGCCGCAACTACTATGGTGGGGGCGGTCGGGGATGATACGGATAGAGGGGATATAAATGGGGGTATAACCGGGAATGATACGGATCATGGGGGTATAAATGGGGGTATAAATGGGGGTATAAATGGGGGTATAAACGACACCGGCACTATAAATGATACTATAAAACTATCCGCAGCAGAAAAAAATGTCTTGCTTGAACTCCAAAAGAATCCAAGAATAACAGGAAAAGAGCTATGCGTTGTCCTTGGTATCGGAAAAAATACAGTCACCCGCGTTACAAAAAGACTAAAAGAACACGGGCTGATTGAGAGGATCGGTGCGCGAAAGACCGGCTCTTGGAAGGTCAACCTATAACCCGCGCGGGCGATGCCTTGCAGCATCTGAGATCCACATGACGCCCCGCGCCGTCCGGCATATTCCCTTGTATCACACAATCTATGGCTATAAAATTTGAACTGAAAGGCGGTCACTATGTCTAACATCATCCATATCGCCCCGGACGACACGGCGGGGATAAGTGCCGTGCGCGCCCTCTTAGAGCACGAGGGGCTGCGGCTCGACGCGCATGTGGACTACACCTGCGCGATCCGCGATGCGGACGGCACATTCATTGCGACGGGGAGCTGTGCGGGGAATACACTGCGCTGTTTTGCGGTCGTCACCGAACACCGCGGCGAGGGGATGCTGCGCCGTTTGCTCGATCACCTCATGGGCGTACAGGCGGCGCGCGGGAACGGGAACGTCTTTCTCTATACGAAACCGACGACCGCACCGTATTTTAAGCAGCTCGGATTCTACGAGGTCGCACGCGTGCCGAACCGCGTGGTCTTTATGGAGAATCGCCCCGACGGCTTTTCCGGAATGCTTGCCAAATGGAAGGCGGAGACGCCCGCAGGCACATATGAAAACATCGGCGCGGTCGTGCTCAACGCGAACCCGTTCACACTCGGGCACCAATATCTCATCGAATACGCCGCCGCGCGCAGTGGTCTCCTGCACGTCTTTATCGTCAGCGAGGACGTGAGCTTTTTCCCCGGCGCCGTGCGCGAGCGGCTCGTGCGGGCGGGCACGGCGCATCTGCCGAATGTCGTCTGCCACGCGAGCGGTCCCTACATCGTCAGTCAGGCGACGTTCCCGAGCTATTTTCAAAAGGATGAGGACGAGGCGATCCGCGGACATGCGGCGCTCGACCTCGTCGTCTTTACAGAGATTGCCGCCGCGCTCGGCATCACGCGCCGCTTCGTCGGTGCGGAGCAGGCGAGTCACGTCACGAGCCTCTACAACGACAGTATGCACCGCCTCCTCCCGCAGGCGGGCATCACCTGCGAGATCATCCCGCGCAAGGAGCACGCGGGCGCGCCCATCAGCGCATCGAGCGTCCGCACCTGCATCCGCGAGGGACGCATGAAAGAGCTTGCCGATCTCGTCCCCGCGCCGACGCTTGCCTATCTGACGTCCGAGGAGAGCGCCGATGTACGCCGTGCAATCCGGCGCGCCGAGAACGTCATACATTATTGACCGCCCCAAAATAACAGAACACTGCATGAAAAAGCTGCCGCATGACAAATACGGCAGCTTTTCTCGTCTATAAATATTATGCTGCGCCGCGGAAAAACCAGTTCGAAAGAACGGGCGTCCCTCCTAAATAATAGAATAGCCCCCATATGCCCCAGAAAACGGCGACGCTCACCCCTGCCCGCGCTTTTCCATACCGTCAAAAAATATCGCAGAAGCAGCAGCGCGACCAGTTGAATCACGATGTACGACACCACGAGAATCGTAATCTCAAACAGCCGATCTTCCAGAAACTCCGGCTCCACCAAAAGGAGCGCCGCGCCGTACAGGAGGAAAAACCCGCCCCCGGCAGCGAGACAGAGCCGTCTCCACGGGATTTCCTTGACAATAGGAACAAACGGAACGATCACCAAAATCGCGGGAACGGCGACCCCGACGCCGTATGCGCCGCCCTTGCCGCACGCAATCAGCGTATAGACAGCGAGAAATATCAAATCAAAGGCAAAATAAAACGACACCGCCATGTAAACGGCCAGTGAAATACAGCGCATCCGATCCGAAGTATCTCGATCCATTTCCTTTCCTCTATGGACGCAGCACATCGGGTTGGAACTCTGCGCCCCCGCAGGATTCGACGAATAATGACGCTAGGCACAAAAATCCCACCTCTCATCACCGCAGCCTAAGTGACGCGGAAGTTTGGATACACGGCTAGGAATGAGGAGAATGCAAGTGACGGTGCCTTCTTATGAACCCGCAGCAATCCACGCCGCCCCCGTAGGGGCACGGCACTGCCGTGCCCTCAAGCTCGCTATGGCGGCGTAACGTACTGCTGCATAAACTGACGACGCTAGGCACGAAAATCCCGCCTCTCAATACCGCAACTTAAGTGACGCGGAAGTTTGGATGCAGAACAAGGAACAAGAAAAATACAAGCGAAGGCGTAGTTAAAGACCTACGTCGAGCGCAGTATTTTTCACAGTGACACAGTTATGCGCCAAAATCCCGCGTCACGTCTCCACCGGCGTGAACGACACCGGCACCTCCGTCAAATCCGTCTCCATCCGCCGGCACACAACGCCCGCAGAGGCGAGCATCCGCTTCGATGCCTTCGTGCTGTCGGTGGCGGCGTATTTATCGGAGAGATAGACGACCTCGCGGATGCCGCTCTGGATGATGGCTTTGCAGCACTCGTTGCACGGAAAAAGAGAGACGTAGATGCGGCAACCCTTGAGCGATGTGCTCGCGTTGAGGATGGCGTTGAGCTCAGCGTGGACGACGTAGGGATATTTTTGATCGGCGAACTCACCCGTCCGCCCCCACGGGTACTCGCTGTCATCGCACCCGTTCGGCATCCCGTTGTAGCCGACGCCGACAATGTGCTTATCCTCGTTGACGATGCACGCGCCGACCTGCGTGTGCGGGTCTTTGCTCCGATAGGCGGAGAAAATCGCGATGCCCATAAAATACTCGTCCCATGTGATGATCATTGTACTTCCTCTTTTCCACAATCAAGCCACGTCCACGCGGAGCACCCCGTCCACCTGCCGCAGCGCATCCACAATAAAGGCGGGTTTGATGTTCTCCGTGTTAAAAACCTCAAAGCTGACGTAAATGCGCCGCTCTCCCGCCTGCGGCGCCTCGTCCTCGTCCGTATGCACCTTCACCCCGCGCGAGCGCAGATGCAGATCCTCGATGCATGCACTGATGCGCATGATCTGTCCCGGGCGGTCGACCGTGTGCACCGAGAGCGAGAGCAGGCGGTCGCTGTCCACCCACGCATCGAGCCGCGAGAGATTGCCGAGGACGAGGAACACGATGAGCGTCGTCACCGTCGCGCTGAAGTAAAATCCCGCGCCGACCGCGAGTCCAACGCCTGCCACAACCCAAAGGCACGCCGCCGTCGTCAGCCCCGTGACGGTCAGCCCCTCCTTCATAATCGCGCCCGCCCCGAGGAAGCCGATACCGCTGACGACCTGCGCCGCGAGCCGCGCGGGATCGGCGTTCGTCTTGCCCTCGACGTTGTCGTAGAGCGCCTCGGACATGATCATGATGAGACACGAGCCGAGCGAGACGAGCATGTTCGTTCTGAGACCCGCCGATTTGTGCCGCATCTGCCGCTCGTAGCCGATGATGCCGCCCATGATGCACGAGAGCACGAGCCGCAGACAGATTTCCCATTCTTGCATATGTAAAAATACCTTTCCGATGAGAGCAAAACATAAAATTAACACATTGTCATAAGTTATCCCCAGCTGTGTAAAAGTCTGTGGATAAATTTGTGTAAAAGCCCGAAAATGCCTTTATCCACATATCTTTGCACAGTGTGGATAAAAAATCCGAACGATGCTCCGATTTCTGTGGATAATGTGGATAAAGCAGTGGATAACCCTATATATAGAATCTGAAAAGTATCTGAATCCTATATTTTGTAGGGAGCCTCATCTCACTTATCCACAGACCGGAGTGGATGAACACCGCGTTCCTCCGCTGTCCACAGTATGTAGGGATGCGCGATCAGCGACGAATTGTAGTAACGTTTTTCCCCCGTAACTTCTCTTGTTATCCACTGAGGGAGGTCGATTTTTTCCTGCTCATCGCCGAGCTCCACCTCGGCAACGCAGAGCCCTGCGTTCGCCCCGTGAAAGATGTCGACCTCCCACAGATGCCCCGCGTGCGGGATCCGGCAGCGCGTTTTCTCTACAAGAGGCGCATCGCAGAGCGCGAGTAATTCCCGCGCGTCGGCGGCGGGGATCTCATACTCGAACTCCGCACGCGCGGCACCGACGTTTTTCCCCTTTATCGTCAGATAAGCACGCTCTCCCGCGATGCGCACCCGCACCGTCCGTGCGGGATCGCGCGAGAGATACCCCTGCGCGATCGGCGTTCCGGCAGCATCCGGATGAAAATCCTCCCGCACAAGAAATTTTCGCTCGATTTCAACCCCCATGAGAACCGCGTCCCTTCTATGAATACTTGATGAAATAGGTTGCATAATGGCGCCGTTTGCTATATATTATTGTGATACCAAGGGAATATTATATAGTAGTATAATCTAGAATGACGTGAAAGTGCAAGGAGAACAGTTAAACCATTGAGCAAATTACCACCTCCGCTCCGACCGACAAGACCAAAGAAACGTATCTGGCCGTTTGTCGTCCTCGGTACGATCTTCATCTTTGTCCTTGCGGCGATCGCGGGCGTGTTCTTCGCCGAGAGCAGTCTGCTCGACAAGCGCAGTGACACGCAGCAAAAAGAAGAGCTCCTGACCGCCAAGGACAAGGCGACCATCATGATCATGGGCGTCGACGAGCGCGCGGACGACGTGGGACGCAGCGACACGCTCATGGTCGCGACCATCGACCCGGCGAAAAAGGAGACGGCGCTCCTCTCCATCCCGCGCGACACACGCGTCGCCATCCCGCGCAACGGCTACGATAAAATCAACGCCGCCTATGCCTACGGCGGCGAGAAGCTCACACAGCGCACGGTCGAGGATTTCCTCGGCATCCGCATCGACCATTATGTCATCATCAACACGCACGCCTTTCAAAAGATTGTCGACGCCATCGGCGGCATCGACATCAACGTGGAAAAGCGCATGTACTATGAAGACCCGTGGGACGATGACGGCGGTCTCATCATCGACCTGCGCCCCGGGATGCAGCACATGGACGGCAAAACCGCCGTCACCTACGTGCGCTACCGCGACGAGGAGGGGGACATCGGGCGTGTCCGGCGTCAGCAAAAGTTTATGAAGGCGTGCGTCGACGCCATCACCACACCCGCCATCCTCCCGCGTCTGCCGGGCATTATCAGCAGCGTCATCGACAGCGTAAAGACCGATCTCTCCCTGCGCCAGCTCCTCGAGTTCGCGGGGACACTGCGCGAATCCCAGGCGCACGGTCTGCGCACCGAGATGGTTCCCGGGCGCCCGATGTATATCGACGAGGTGAGCTACTGGATTCCGAACATGTCGGAGCTCCGCCGCTCCATGGCGAGCAACCTCGGCATCGTCCTCAGCTCCGCCGAGCGCAGCCGCATGGAACGCGCCGTGCGCGAGTACGAGGAATCCATCCCGGCGGGCGCCACCGAACTCCCGGCAGGCGACACCTCCGTCGGGCGCGCCGTCAGTGCCGACGAGGCGCGCGGAGAAAAGAACGGCAAAAAGGATGCGGAGGACAAAGACGCCAAGAGCGGCGGCAAATCCTCCAAATCCCGAACGCCGGGCAGTTCCTCCGCCGCATCGGGAAAGGACGGAGACACATCGTCCTCCTCCCGCACGCGTGGAAGCACCGGCGGCAGCACATCGACAGAGTCAGCGGACACCGGGCGCCATGCCTCCTCGCGCGAGAACGGCAGCGGCACCGACGTGCGCAGCTCTTCCGGCGGAGCGCAAAGCAACGCCCCCACACGGGGCACTCCCGGCACCGGGAAACAAGAGTAATTTAGGAGAAAGAAAGGAAGTCCATCACCATGGCAAGCAAATTTGATGCAGAAGCACTCGACCTCCACAAGAGCCACCACGGCAAACTCGCCGTCACCCCGACCGTCCCGCTGACCTCGCGCGACGATCTCAGCCGCGCCTACACACCGGGTGTCGCGGCGCCGTGCCTTGCGATCAAGGACGACCCCGAGAGCATCTACGACTACACGACGAAGGGCAACATGGTCGCCGTCGTCACCAACGGCACCGCCGTCCTCGGGCTCGGCAACATCGGCGCAGGCGCAGGACTCCCCGTCATGGAGGGCAAATCCATCCTCTTTAAGGGATTCGCCGGCGTCGACTCCGTCCCCGTCTGTGTGAACAGCCCCAAGGTCGAGGACGTCGTAAAGGTCTGCCAGCTGATCGCCCCGACTTACGGCGGCATCAACCTCGAGGACATCAAGGCGCCCCAGTGCTTTGACATCGAAAACGAGCTGAAGAAGACCCTCGACATCCCCGTGTTCCACGACGACCAGCACGGCACCGCCATTGTCGTCGTCTCCGCGCTGCTCAACGCGTACAAGTACCTCGGGCGCGACCTGCGCACCGCGCGGATCGTCATCAACGGCGCAGGCGCTGCAGGACAGGCGATCGCGCGTCTCCTCTTTGCATACGGCGCAACCACCGTCGTCCTCTGCGACACCACGGGTGCGATCTACGAGGGACGCCCCGAGAACATGAACCCGTACAAGGAGAGCATTGCAAAGGTCTCCAACCTCCAGAAGGAGCGCGGCACACTCGCCGAGGTCGTGAAGGGCAAGGACATCTTCATCGGCGTCTCCGCCCCCGGCAGTCTCACGCAGGAGATGATCAAGACCATGAGCCCGGAGCCCGTCGTCATGGCGATGGCAAACCCCGTCCCCGAGATCCTGCCCGACGAGGCAAAGGAAGCGGGCGCGCGCATCGTCTGCACGGGTCGTTCCGACTTCCCGAACCAGGTCAACAACCTCCTCGCATTCCCCGGCATCTTCCGCGGCGCCCTTGACGTCCGTGCCAAGGAGATCAACGAGGAGATGAAGATCGCCGCCGCCGGTGCCATCGCGTCCCTCATCCCCGAGAGCGAGCTCAACGAGACCAACATCATCGCGAGCCCGCTCGACCCGCGCGTCGCCCCGACTGTCGCCGCCGCCGTCGCAAAGGCAGCACTCGAGACGGGTGTCGCACGCAAGACAGACATCACACCGGAGGATGTGGCAAGGCATACGCGGGAGCTGTTAGGACAGAAAGTGTAAGGCGTGAGCCGCGATCTTTGCGCACAGCGTTGTCATATCGGTGAACGCTTCGCTAGGAGTAGCTTTTTACTACGCCGTCGCTCGCGTTCACCTCATTCCTAGCCGTGCATCAAAGTTTACGGCTCACTCACTGTACGGTGTGGCGTGACGCGGGATTTTCGCTTTTCACTTGGCTATACAAAAAAGGACACGATGAAACGTGTCCTTTTTCTATCGGTAATGATTACGGGAGAGATTTTATGAAGGAAGCAAGCTGTATCCCACAGGGAACAGAAATCGAACGTACCGGATTTCACTATACACTGTCGCTGATCGGCGGTAAATATAAAATGGCTGTGCTCTACCTGCTCGCAGAACACGACGCCCTGCGGCACAACGAGCTGCACCGCCGCATTACGGGCATATCGTTCAAGACCCTCGCCTCCGTACTGCGCGCACTCGCCCGTGACGGACTCGTTGCGCGGACGGAATACCCGCAGATTCCTCCCAAAGTAGAGTATGCGCTCACACAGCGCGGACGCTCGCTGATCCCCATCCTCTACATGATGTGCGATTGGGGGGAGCGCCACCGCAATATGCGCAAAACCCTATGACAACGCTGCCGCAAAGCGGGCATATTCCTGCGCGCTCGCCTCAACCTCCCACGCAGGCGAGCTGTAATCTTCGCCTGGCACATCTTCGGCACCGTAGAAGACAAAGAACGGTCGGTAATCCGCGCGGCAGTAGATGCGCAGCATCGTTTCAAACGGTGCGAGGAGTTCCGCGAGCGTATAGTGATAGCGGCCGCCGCGGTCATAATCCTCCGCGCGGATGCCGGTACTGACAGCAAGAGCGATTTTGCGCCCCGCGAGCTTGTCCCCGCCGTTTCTCCCATAGGCCCATCCGTGTGTCAGCACCGTATCAAACCTTGCTTTGAGGATCGGCGGACAGGAAAACCAATAAAACGGGAACTGAAAGATCAAGCTGCCGTGCGTCTCAACCAAATGCTGCTCGCGTGCCGCATCAATGCAGCCGTCCGGATAGACGTCCGCAAGCACATGAATCGTATATTGATCAGGATACTTTTGCAGCTCACTGAGCCAGCGTTTATTGATCACAGAGTCTTTCAGCGCGGGATGCGCCGCAATAACGAGTGTTTTCATCAAAGCGCCTCACTTTCTTCTCGAAGAAAGTATAGCGCTGTCGCACCGCGGTGACAAGAACGCACCTTTGCGCACAGTACTTACCTCGGAGAAAGTATTCGACATGATGCGGCACAAAACAAAGATATGTTTTCAAAAAATTAACATCTCATTGCAGGAAAACCACATCCGCTTAACGAAATCAAATACAACAAAAAATGACGATTTCGATATTATTTCTGATAAAATCCGGATGATCCTTCGCTTGTTTCAGGCACGGGAAAAGGAGATATAAACCGAAGATATTCATCGCTACAGTTGTATTGCGGTTCTATCACAAACGTGATACAATCGAAAAAGGGAGATGATACTATGCCAAAGACAGAGACACTGCATATCCGTGTGACACCTGACCTGAAAGAGGATGTGGAAACGACCCTGCGTCCATTGGGGCTGTCCACGGGTGAAGCGGTGACGATTTTCCTGCATCAGGTTCTCCTGCATCGCGGACTGCCGTTCCCGGTGCAGACACCGCATTACAATGCACGGACGCTAGCCGCTATGGAAGAGGCGCGCGACATCGCGGAGGGGCGCATCCCTGCGAAATCCTATCGCTCGGCAGAGGAGTTCATCGAGGATATTCTTCATGCTTGAAATCAAGCTCACTGGGCAATTCAAAAAAGACTTAAAGCGTATAGAAAAACGCCGCTATGATTTATCGTTACTGACCAATGTTGTCAATGCGTTGGCACGCGGTGAAAAATTAGCGTCGCGGTATCGTGATCACGCATTGACGGGGAATTTTAAGGGCTATCGTGAATGTCATATCGCTCCGGATTGGCTGCTCATTTACTTCATCAGGAACAACCAACTCGTCCTTACACTGTCGCGCACGGGGACACATGCCGACCTGCTCAATATATGACAATATAAAAGGACAACCCATGCGGATTGTCCTTTTTTGATGGCACCGATTCTTAAAGATGTTATTCAAACGATGCATCTTCATATCCGCCGCGGTTATAGCGGCGGCGTTTGGGAACGATGACGACGTAGCGGCGAGGATTCTCGCCGGCGCTGTAGGTGGTAACGCGGCGATTGTCCTGGAGCGCCATGTGGATGATCTTGCGTTCGTGTCGGCTCATGGGTTCGAGACGGATCTCTTCGCCGATGCGGCATGCCTTGTCCGCGAGATGTCCCGCGAGGCGCGTGAGGGTCTCTTCGCGGCGCGCACGGTAGTCCTCGACATCGAGGATGATGCGGGTATAGCCGCTGCCGGGATTCTTGTTGACAACGAGATTGGTAAGGTACTGGAGGGAGTCAAGCGTCTGTCCGTGCTTGCCGATCAGGATGCCGAGGTTGTCTCCCTGCATGTTGTAGACGAGTCCGATAGGTGTTTCGCTGGGGATGAGGGTGACGGTGAGTCCCATAGCGGCAAATATTTCGCTGAGGAATCCTTCGGCGCGGGCGCGCATCTCGGGCGATGCAGGGATGAGCGGCAGTTCGCCCTCTCTCTTGGCACGTTCTTCGTACCGCGGGCGGTCATAGGAGGGGCGATCCTCCTGATGGCGTCGTGCAGAGCGTTCGCTGTTGTCGCGGTCATAACGGCTGCGCCGCTCGGGACGTTCCGTGCGCTCAGGATGCACGGCGGATGTATGGCTGCCTTGCTCCGGTTTTGGAGCGCGGGCAGTGCTGCGAAGGTCGGTATGGAAACGTTTCTGTGGACGCGGGAATTCGTCTGCCGCTGCGGTGACGGTGGGGGCGGGAATATTGCTCGTTTCGCTGCGCTGCACAGGGATGACCGGGCGCGTCGTGACGCGGATGTGCGCCTCGCGCTTGCCCCAGAGTCCGAGGAATCCGCTCGAGGGTTCCTGTATGATTTCATAGGTGACTTCGCTGCGTCCGCAGCCGAGCTTGTCGAGGGCGGCGGCAAGTGCGTCTTCTACGGTTTTTCCTGTGCTTTCTACGATTTCTGCCATGTTATGCTGCCTCCTTGGGGGCGGTTTTTTCGTCGCCCCGGTACATCCACCACTGCTGCGCGATTTGGACGATGTTCATGGTGACCCAGTAGAGGACGAGTCCTGCGGGGAAGTTCAGACTGATCCAGCCGATGAAGAGCGGCATGACGGTCATCATGATTTTCATCTGCGGATTCATCTCGGTGCTCGTCATTTTCTGCTGGAGGAATGTGGTCAATGCGGAGAGGACGGGCAGGATGTAAAGGGGATCCGGCGCGGATAGGTGCGGGATCCAGAGGAACGCTTCGGCGGCTTCGCTCGGGTAGGCGAAGTTAAAGAGTGCGTAGTACATGCCCATGAGGATCGGCATCTGGACGAGGAGAGGTAGACAGCCGGCGAGCGGGTTGACGCCTGCCTGGCGGAAGAGTTCGCCGGTCTTTTGCTGGAGCATCCGCGGGTCGTTTTTATACTTTTCCTGGATTTTTTTCATCTTCGGCTGGATTTCCTGCATCGCCTTCATGGATTTGACCTGCTTGACGGTAAGTGGGTAGGTGACCAGTTTGATGAGGATGGTGAGCAGAATGATGGGGAAGCCGTAGCTCTCGAGTCCGGCGGCGCCGGTAACGGTGTAAAATGCGCTGAGGATCATCTGAAGCAAGTGGATGATCGGCGCGAACAGGCTGCTGAAAAATTCGATCAAGGATTGTTCCTCCTCTATGCGCGCGGTTTTTGTTGCGCATATGCAATACTGTGAATATTCTGCGGTTTTATTTGTTTTTGAAACTATGGGGTATGATTTTTGGATTCGAGATGAATTGTATCTTTAGTTCGCGGGCACATTCTTGTCGCTGCGCAAACGGCATGCGATGCGAAAAACATTAGGGCAGCGCAGGGTTGACGCGCGGCTCAGGGTATCTTTCTCACCGCGTTACAAACGGCACGCACAATCGGAACATAGTGTGAGACGTGCGCCATATTAAAGAATACGATCCCCATTTCACCGGCTGATGATTATACGATGCTCCGTCATAGCGGACAGGAGGGCGCGTATCACGTGCAGGTTTTTCCCACGATGTAATGACGCCAAAATCCCGCGTCACGTTTCACACCGTATAGCAAGTGAGGCGTCAGCTTTGATGCACAGCTAGGAATAACGAGAATGCGAGCGACGGCGTAGTAAAAAAGCTACTCCTAGCGAAGCATTCGAAGTTATGACAACGCTGTGCGCAAAGATCACGTCTCACGCCTTACGGGATCGTAGCCGCCCTCATGCCACGGATGACACCTGAGTATCCTCCGCACCGCCATCCATCCGCCGCGCCGCGCGCCGTACCGCTCGATCGCCTCCATCGCGTACGCGGAGCAGGTGGGTTGATACCTGCACATGGGCGGGAGGAACGGCGAGATGCAGCTGCGGTAAAACCGGATGGCAACGAGAAGAACCCGCTTCATGGATGCCCCTCCCGGCACGGCGCATGTCCCGCAGGAATGAGAATCTTTGCACGGCGCGCGAGTTTCTTCAAATCTGCAGCGGCATCCTGCATTTTATGGTCGGCAAGCCCTGCGCGTCCGATGAGCAGGATGCCGACATCGGGGCGCAGTTCATACTGCATGAGGCGGTATGCTTCGCGCATAAGGCGCTTTGTGCGGCTGCGCACGGGTGCAGATCCCAATTTTTTCCCCGCAGCAAAGCCGACTTTGCCCGCAACGCGCGCATCACGCAGGATATAGAGGATTATATACCGCCCCGGGAAGGCGGTTCCTTTATGATAGACGTTTTGAAAATCGCTGCGCCGCTTGATCATCTGCGCGCGCAAGAGCGTATATCTCTGCTTGTTCATGATTCATAAAAAAGAGGTCACCCGCGGTGACCTCCTGCTTTCAGTCCGGCGCCGTCTCGCGTGATTCGATCGGTGCCAAACACATTACGCCGAGAGTTTCTTTCTTCCGCGCCGACGCCTTCTCTGTAGTACGAGGCGGCCGCCTTTCGTTTTCATGCGCTCACGGAATCCATGTGTCTTTTTTCTCCAACGGTTATTCGGCTGATACGTTCTCTTCACCTCATCGTCACCTCCTTTACCGCTACATTGATTGCAGCTTTTCAAATCTATGATTTCACTTCGGTCATTATAGACGAAGAAAAGCCGCGCTGTCAAGGCGCGCGGGGCGTATTTTGTTATGTTTTTTTCGTCAAAGAGTCAAAAGCCAATATTGATAAGTCCATTACTTTTTGCTAAAATATTCCTGTCAAAGTGCGTGGGGTCTATTTTTGTGTGCTTTTTGTCAAACGAGCCGAAACTGCTATTGATAAGCTTGTTATTTTTGCTGAAATATCCCCACTCCATTGTTGAAAACCTGTGCAAAAATCGTGCATAATTTTTCACATACTTGCATTTTCTTATAGTTCGCACCGATGAACTTATCAACAACTGTGAATAATCCTGTTGATAAACAGGTACCAAAAAAATTTTTTTGAAGGGATTCGATTGCATGTCGGAAGAAAAGCATCCCCAAATTACCGCTCTATGGCGGCAGATTTTAGAAAAGACGGACGGTATTCTGCCGCAGGAAGCAGTGACGAAGTGGCTTCCGCGGATCGTTCCCATCACGCAAAACGGCAGCGAGCTGGTACTTGCCGTGCCGGATGCATTTACAAAACAGTTCATCGAACAGCGCTATCTCGTTCTGCTCAGCGACGCGGCACATGCCGCGCTCGATGCCGCCTACACGTTCCGCCTCGTTGTGGATCCCTCCACAGCACCGAAATCCCCTGCACCACGGGAACATGCGAGCAGTTCTTTGGACGGTGCGGGCACGACGACAGATGAGATTGCTTCCTACGGCAGTTCTTCGCCTGCACAGGGCGCACTCCCGCTCACGCCGCCCACGCCGGATGCCGGAACTTCTCACGCAGCGGCGCCGGACGATGCAACAACGCTGAATCCGAAATATACCTTTGATGCATTCGTCACAGGACGATCAAATCAGTTTTCCTATGCCATGGCAAAATCCGTCGCAGAGGCACCGGGACTGCCTTCCAACAATCCGCTCTTCATTTACGGCGGTGTGGGGCTCGGCAAAACACATTTGATGCACGCGGTCGGTCATAAGATCCTCGCAGATCATCCCGATAAGCGCGTGCTCTATATCGCCAGCATGGATTTCACGAACGAATTCATCAGTGCCATCGGCAAAAAAAATACGGATGAGTTCCGTGAAAAATATTATGCTATTGACGTATTGCTCATTGACGATATTCAATTCTTCTCCGGACAGCTGCAAACACAGGCGGAGTTTTTCCAAATGTTCAACAAGCTGCGCGACAGCGGGCGCCAGATCATTATGACCTGCGATCGTCAGCCGCAGGAAGTCAAGGGACTTGAGGATCGTCTCATATCGCGGTTTTCCGGCGGCGTTGTCGTGGATATTCAGCCTCCGGAGTTCGAAACACGCATGGCAATTCTTCAAAAAAAGGCACAGTCGGAGGAAATCGACATTCCCGGCGATGTGATGACCTATATCGCGAGCCGCGTGGACAGCAATATCCGTGAACTCGAAGGCGCGCTCACGCGTCTCATCAAATACGCATCAACCATGCGCCTGCCGATCGACGAGTCGACATGCGTGGCGGCGCTCGGAAATTATCTGCGCGGAGAGACGGGGCGGCGGATCACAATGGAAGTCATTGAGAGCATGGTCTGCACCCATTTCAAGATAAAGAGCGAAGATATCCGCTCAACCAAGCGCAGCAACGATATTGCATTTCCGCGGCAGGTGGCGATGTATCTCTGCCATGAGCTGACGGATGTATCGTGGCCGACGATCGGCGGATTCTTTAACCGTGATCATTCGACGGTGATCCACGCACATAAAAAGATTCAAAGCCTTGTGAGCGAAGATGCGGCGACGGATGCGCTGATAAAGAGTTTGACCGTCCAGATCCGCGGCATTTAGACGTGGCGCGGGATTTTTGCGCATCGCTGTGTCATGCATTCGGACACTGCGGTTGACGTAGGTTTCATACTACGCCTGCCCTTGTGTCCTCCGCATTCCTTGCGCTGCATCAAAACTTCCGCACCACTTACGTTACGGTTCTGCTTCCTCATATTTGCCTCAATTCCTAGCTATGCATCCAAGCTGACACATCTCTTATTTTTTCGGTATAACACGGGTTTTTTGTGCATCGCTGTGTCATGCATTTGGACATTGAGGTTGACAACGGTAATCTAAGACCAATCTCCCTGTGCATATCTATGTGAATTTTCCCCCTCATATCATGTGGACGTACTGTGCATAACTCAACATCTGCTGCCGATCTGTCTAAACTGTGGATAACCGCACAATTATTCTCCACAATTTTTCCACAATCAAGATCAAGCAATTACGATACACACAACCACATTTCAACAAATCCACAGCCCCTACTACTACGGCTACTATATTTATTTTATACAAGTGACCATAGAAAAACGGCACGCCCTTCGGCGCGCTTCCTCCGCAGAAAGGACACCATATGAACATCACGCTCGGCAAAAGCGACCTCCTCACCGCTCTTCAAATTGTCAGCAAAGGACTCTCGACAAAGCCGCAAACACCCATCCTCTCAGGAATCTATCTCTCTGCAAAGGACGGTCAGCTTGAACTTCAGTCTACAAACTACGAGATCGGATTCATCCTTACCATCCCCGCAGAAGTCAAAACGCCGGGCGCAGCAATTCTTCCCGGCAAATATCTCACCGAGTTCACACGAAAGCTTCCGGCCGACGAGGTATCTATCGACTGTATCAGCGAAGACGGTCTTGGCGTAATCACATCAGGAAACGCACGCTTTACACTGCGCCAAATGGAAGTCGATGACTTCCCAAAATTACAGCGTATGGACGGAACACTGCGGTTCACTATCAAAGACCGTGTACTTGCACATCTTGTCAAGAAGTCTGCATTTGCCTGCATGAAGGAAGAACAGCGCGACCGCCGTCCCGTATTTACCGGCTGTCAGCTCGAAGTCGAGGGAAGAGAAATCACGCTTGCGGCGACGAACGTACATCGTCTTGCTGTAAAAAGTGAGCACATCGAATCGGATGCAGGGCAGATTCGCGTCGTCATTCCTGCGAAATTCCTTGAAGAAGTAACGCGCACCATCACGAGTGAAGTTCCGACGGACATCGAGATTGTCTGCTCCTACAACCAAATCAGCATGTCGGCAGAGGGCATCTATATGACCTCACGACTCATTGAGGGCAGTTTCCCCGATTATCACCGCGTCATTCCAAGAGACGAAAACATCCGTACAAAGGTCACGATGAATGCCGGAGATTTTGCCGCTGCTGTTGAGCGCGCATCACTTATATCGCGCACGGATCAATATAACATTGTGAAACTTGAATTTGAGGATAACCTTCTTCATATCACATCGAACAGCCCCGATGTTGGACGTGCCGAGGAGACCATTGAAGCCGAAGTTGAAGGCGATCCTGCGGTCATCGCATTCAACGCCTCCTATCTGCTTGACGCGATGAAATCGCTCGACAGCGATATCTGTATCCTCTCTTTGCAGGCACCAAACGAGCAGGGGCAGAACCTCTCGCCGATCACCATTCGTGAGGAGGCGGATAAGGATTATATATACGTTGTAACGCCTGTAAGAACACGATGAGGATACATTGACGTGATGGATATAGAGATTCATACGGCGTACATCCAGCTTGATCAGTTTTTGAAACTTGCGGGAGAAGTGCCGAGCGGCGGCATGGTCAAAGAGCTGATTGCAGTGGGGCGCATCAAACGCAACGGCGCTGTTGAGACAGCGCGCCGGCGTAAACTTGTGCCGGGAGATATTGTTGCAATAGAGGGCGGCGGGATCTACCGTGTCACTGCTTTGTAATTATGCGGATCACACGACTCGAGCTTCACTCTTATCGTAATTATGAAACACTGGATCTCCGGTTTGATCCCGGTGTTCAGATTTTTCTCGGCGCAAACGCGCAGGGCAAGACAAATATCATCGAGGCGCTTTACTACGCTTCGTTTGGACGCTCCCATCGCACGACGAGCGATGCGGAGCTCATTCGTATGGGGGAGAGCGCGGGGCGGATTGATCTCTCATTTCTGCGTCATGATGTTCCGGGAGAGCTATCATTTACATTTGAGCGTGGGCACAGGCGGCGTATTCTGCGTGCGGGAGAGCCGCTGCGTCAGCGTGAGCTTGTAGGTCTTCTTCCTATGGTGCTCTTTTCCCCGGAGGATCTCTTCCTCGTTAAGGGCGCGCCTGCACTCCGTCGGCGCTACCTCGACGCTGAGCTCTCTCAGGCAAGCCCCGCGTACTATGGAGAGCTTCTGCGCTATACGCACATCCTGCGTCAGCGCGGCGCGATCCTAAAGGACATCCGCGAGCGTCTTGTCCCTGTCGATGCACTCGAGCCGTGGGACGTGCAGCTTGCACGGAGCGCAGCGCGTATCGTCACGCGTCGGATCGCGGCGGCGGAGCGTCTCGGCGCGCTCTCCGGGCGGGTTCAGGCGGTGCTCGCCGCGGGAGAAAAGCTGATGATCGCCTATGAGATCGCTCATGTGCCGGAGGATCTGACGGGAGAAAAAGACGGCATGGCAGATCGGCTCGAATTATGGTATAATAAGACGTTGGTCGAATGCCGTGTCCGCGATATTGCGCGCGGGTCGACGGGCGTGGGACCGCATCTCGACGATCTCGTTCTTTTTGTCGGCGGCATGAGTCTGCGCAGTTACGGCTCGCAGGGACAACAGCGTACAGGAGCGCTCGCGCTCAAACTCGCGGAGCTCTTCTACCTGCGGGATAGTGTAGGCGAGGCACCGATCCTGCTGCTCGACGATGTGATGAGTGAGCTTGACGCCGACCGCCGCGCTGCACTCCTCTCCTTCATCCGCAGTGAGCACATCCAGACGTTCATCACAGCGACGGATGCGGCGTATTTCCCGGCGGAGGAGATGGGGGCGACGTATCGGTATGTAACTCATGGAATGGTTCACTCCTAGCGTCGTTATTTTGTGTATGGATCGTTGTACGCGTCCTGCGATGCATATCGCGCGCGCCGTTTGCAATGTGGTGAGAAACATGCCCCGGAGCGGAGAGATACAAAAAATTGTCGCGAAGGACATCCTAGAACGGCTCTTAATAGAAAAGTAAGTTGAAAAAATATATCAACTCTGAAAGGAGGGGCTCTCCCATGCGAACCACCCTCGGCACTGCCGCGGCGGATGCGGACGTGCGCGCAGCGATTCGGCGGCTCGGTGCGAAATTTGAACGCAATTATATTGTCCATACAACGCTGGGGCATTGGCATGACATCATGGGGGAGATGGTCGCACGCCGCGTGCGCGCCGTCTATGTGAAGGACAGGAAACTCTTTCTCTATGCGCCCGATGCCGTTTGGAAAAACGAAATGCGGATGAGTGCACCCGAGATCGTTCAGCGTGTCAATAATTATGCGGGCAGCCGCATGGTATGCGAGATCGCATTCACCCGCCGCGCACGCGCCGAGATCCCGGACGAGGAGGGCGCGGACACGGAGACCCCTGCGGCATACGCGCGCGCCGTGAAGAAAACGGGACTGAGCGATGCGGAGATCGCGCGCGGTGCATCCATCGCAGACGCCGCAGAGGATGCGGAGCTGGGCAAACGCATCCGGCGCGCCTATCAGGTATCGCGCAAGGCGCGCCGCCTGAAGGAAAGCCGCGGCTATACACCGTGTCCCTCGTGCGGTCGCCTCATCGAAGGAACGCATTGTCACGACTGCGCGCGCGCGCAGCAGCGCGAACTGCGGCGCGCCGTGCGCCGTGTTCTACGTGCACAACCATGGGCAAAGCTTGCCGATGTTGTCAGAGAGGTTCCCGCTTGCGATGCGCTCCTTCTCGGCAGTGAGCGTGCCGATCTTGTCCGTGAGATCGCAAACGCGACCGAGTACAAAGATCAAACGAGTGACAACGCCTATATGATCACGATGCTTCACCGCAGCATCCCGCGCGATCAGGTCACACCGAAACATATCAGACTTACCTTTTGGGAATTACGGAACGAACTTGTGACGACGCGGGAGTTTTGGGAAGAAATAAAGCGCCGCAAGACGTAAGACGTGATCTTTGCGCACAGCGTTGTCATAACATCGAATGCTTCGCTTGACGTAGGTCTTAAACTACGCCTGCGCTCGCATTCTTGTTATTCCTAGCTGTGCATCAAAGCTGACGCCTCACTTAGGTTGCGGCGTGAGGGAGACGTGACGCGGGATTTTCGCGCCTAGCGTCGTTATTCGTTGAACGCTTCGCAGGAGTAGGTTTTTACAATTCATACGCTCTCATATCCATATTTTTATAGATAAAGATCCCGTATCATGCCGTAAGGAGAGGAAATAATGGCAAAAAAAATATCCCCCGAAACACAGGAAGAGCAGACCGAAGTCCGCCCGCTCACACCGGAGGAGATGAAGGAAGCCGCCGAGATGGCGGACGCGCCCGATCTGTCGGGGATTGCGATCTCCGCCGAGGAGATGGGCGCGGATGTCACTGCCGTCGACGCCGACTACGGCGCGGGGCAGATTCAAGTGCTCGAGGGACTCGAGGCAGTACGAAAACGCCCCGGTATGTACATTGGCTCTACATCGGAACGCGGATTGCATCACCTTGTCTATGAGGTGGTCGACAACTCCATCGACGAAGCGCTCGCGGGCTACTGCGATACCGTAGCCGTGACCATCCACCGGGACAACAGCATCACTGTCGTCGACAATGGACGCGGCATCCCCGTCGACATGCACGAGAGCGGTATGCCTGCGGTCGAGGTCGTGCTCACCGTCCTGCACGCGGGCGGTAAATTCGGCGGCGACGGGTACAAGGTCTCGGGCGGACTCCACGGCGTCGGCGTCTCCGTCGTCAACGCCCTCTCCTCCTCCATGGACGTACAGGTGCGCCGTGACGGACACATCTATGAAATTTCCTTTGCGCGCGGCAACACGACGGAAAAACTGCACGAGATCGGCACCTCCGAGACCACCGGGACGCGCGTTCACTTCGTCCCGGATCCGGAGATTTTCACTGTCACCACATACAGCTTTGAGACGCTGAAACACCGCCTGCGCGAGCTCGCGTTCCTCAACCACGGCATCACCATCACGCTCACCGACGAGCGCGGCGAGGAGCTACGCAGCGAGACGTTCCACTTTGACGGCGGTATCCGCTCCTTTGTCTCCCACCTCAACCGCAAGAAGGAGACCATCAATGAGGAGCCGATCTACTTCAACGGCGTGAAGGACGACACCGTGGTCGAGATCGCCATGCAGTACAACGACAGTTATCAGGAGAACATCTACAGCTTCGTCAACAACATCAACACCGAGGAGGGCGGTACGCACCTCGCAGGCTTTAAGATCGCCCTCACGCGCGCGGCGAACGACTTTGCCCGCCGCCTCAGCGTGCTGAAGGAAAAAGACGGCAATCTCTCGGGCGAGGACGTCCGCGAGGGGCTCACCGCCGTCATCAGTCTGAAGGTGCGCGAGCCGCAGTTCGAGGGGCAGACCAAGACGAAACTCGGCAACTCCGAGGTGCGCGGCATCGTCGACTCCATCGTCACCGAGGGACTGACCGAGTATTTCGAGGAAAATCCGAACGTCACGAAAAAGGTGCTCGATAAGGCGCTCATGGCGTCCCGTGCCCGTGAGGCGGCGCGCAAGGCACGCGAGCTGACGCGCCGCAAGAACGCGCTCGAGGTCTCAAGCCTGCCCGGCAAGCTTGCCGACTGCTCCGTCAAAGATCCCGACCAATGCGAGATCTACATTGTCGAGGGCGACTCCGCGGGCGGTTCGGCGAAACAGGGACGCGACCGCCGCTTCCAAGCCATTTTGCCCCTGCGCGGCAAGATCCTCAACGTCGAGAAGGCGCGCCTTGATAAAATTTTTGCCAACGCCGAGATCCGCACGATGATCACCGCGTTCGGCACGGGCATCGGCGAGGAGTTCGACCTCAGCAAGCGCCGCTACAGCAAGATCATCATCATGACCGATGCGGACGTCGACGGCGCGCACATCCGCACGCTCCTGCTGACGTTCTTCTACCGCTACATGCGCCCGCTGGTCGACCACGGGCACGTCTACATCGCGCAGCCGCCGCTCTATCAGATTCGGAAGGACAAGAAGCATTTCTACACCTACACCGACGAAGAGCAGGCAAAGAAACTCGACGAAATCGGGCGCGACGGCGTGACCATCCAGCGGTACAAGGGTCTCGGCGAGATGAACCCGGAGCAGCTCTGGGAGACGACCATGAATCCTTCCGAGCGCACCATGCTGCGCGTCGCCGCCGAGGATGCCGAAGCCGCCGACGAGCTCTTCACCATCCTCATGGGGGACAAGGTCGAGCCGCGCCGCCAGTTCATCGAAGAGAACGCACGGCTTGTCAGGAATCTTGATATTTGATATCGTCACGTTCCGTTTTTGTTGACTGAGCGCCCTGCAGGGCGCTTTTTGCATTCTATTAGAAAAATCCTTCATCAGAGAAGGATATTACAATAAACGCCCATGCGGCGGAAAGAGGTATGGGCATTTGGATCGTAGTACGATTTGTTTTAATGGCAGTACGATCCTTTGATTTTTGGTTTGAAATTATATTGTGTTACATATGTTCTTATGTTATACTGCATATAGGCACTGCTCACAACGGTAGGCGGTCATTCTTTGCCCCTTTCATTTTATTGAGAGGGGGTGATGATATGGATATTTATGAGATTTTTATCTTTATGATCCTGTTCATCGCCTTGATTCTCGCAATCAAGTTATAAAAAAGAAAAACCCGCCTCGAGCGTCCAATTCGTAGGCGGATAATTCTTCCGATTACAAGGGGCGACCGCATATCGGCAGTGCCTTTTGTATTTTTATTTTACCATTTCAATCATAATTCGTCAACAGGTTCATAGATCCGTTAAGATGCGGGAAGTGCTTCGTGCAATACGTCGCCGATCGGTTCTCGTATCACCAGTTCCGCCCGCCCGTCCGCGCGTGTCTCGGTACGGTTGATGAGAACGAGGTGCTGCCCGTGGAAATAATCGATCAGTCCTGCCGCAGGATAAACGATGAGGGAAGTGCCGCCGATGATGAGCGTGTCGGCAGCGCGGATTGCCGCAATAGAACCCTCGATCGTATCATTGTCGAGACTTTCCTCATAGAGGACAACATCCGGACGGACAATCCCGCCGCAGTCCGTGCAATACGGTACAGGACGATGATGCAGGATGAAGTCGAGCTCGTAATGCGCGCCGCAGCCCATGCAGTGCGCACGGCGAATGGATCCGTGCAGCTCATAGACCGTCTTTGACCCTGCCGCCTGATGCAGACCGTCGATGTTCTGCGTCACAACGGCGGCAAGATTGCCGCGGCGCTCCAGCTCCGCGAGCGCATAATGTCCGGGGTTCGGCTCTGCCGCGAGGTAGACAAAGCGGGATCGATAAAAATCGAAGAACTCCGCCGGATGTGCCATGAGAAACGAGTGCGACGCCATCTGTTCGGGTGTGTACTCCTTGTGCAGCGACTCGCTGTAGATGCCGCCCGCACTGCGAAAATCCGGAATGCCCGACTCCGTCGACATCCCTGCGCCCCCAAAGAAGACAGCGCGCCTGCTCGCGGTAAGAATGTCTCTGAGTTGTGCAATTTTATCCATGAGAACCTCCTTCCATTGATGCATGTGTCCAATTTAATTGTATCGATTCACCTACAGGAAATCAACCATTCTTTCGCATTGAGATCAAATTATTATTCTTGCAATTTTATAAGATAAATATGCTAATATTGCCGGGTATCATGGCGAAGCGGGATCCCGTCGAAAAGGAGAGATTCTATGCGTAACAAACTGCTCTTAGTACCCTTGGTTTTACTGCTTGCGTATATACTCTTCCTCCCGGCGGCACGGGCGGATGCTTCCCGGATTCTATCGCATGTGACGACGGTTGACTACGCGCCTTTTTTGCTGCGGGACGGCGATATGCAGCCCATATATTTTGCGGATGCGCCTCCGCTGCGCTTCATCAAGCAGGGCAATACGCTGCGCCTTTTGAACATAGAGGATGAGGAGCTGCTGCGCCTCGTTGCGGGTGATCGCAGGGGAAATGTCGATATCGATGCGGCGCAGCTTTACCCGTTTTACATTGTTGGGGTTCATACGGAGGATCCATCTCTGCAGCTCTTCGTGATTCAGGCGGGATACGGCGGATCGTTCAGTGTTCACGAAGGATTCTGGATCGTCGGCAAACGCGGCGATGCGTGGACGGTCTATGCCGCGCGGGACGATCTTTATCGCGCCGCGCCGGCGCTGCTGACGCCTGCCGATCGTATCGCATTTTGTGACAGGATCGACGATATGGAAAAATTGATTCTTACCATCCGTGCACCGCTGTATGAAGCTCCTTGGGAAACAATCAGAATCGGCGTCTTTTGGGATGCCGATCAAGAGATCCTACAACTCAAAGAGATGCCTGACGCGGAGGAAGGTGTCAAGTAAATGGATGCGGCTTCGCCGTTCGCAGCATTTCAAATCGTTCTCATATCGCGCTGATACGCGTTTTGCACCGAATCTTGGTGTCTGCTATACTCCTATCAAATAAAACATTTGTTTGAAAAGGAGTAGAAAAATGTATGATGAAGAGACACGGAGCATCCTTCGCGATCCCTATGCGCGCCGCGCATATCAGCCGCTGACAAAGGCGGAGGAGGATCATCTCATTGTGCGTGCGGTGCGCGGGGAGGCGGCGGCACTGGCAGAGATTCTCGGGCGGTACCGCGGACTGATCGTCAATGAGTCGCGTGCGTCCTATCTCAGGAACACGGCGCTTGCGCATGAAGCCGAGAGCATCGCCGAGCTTGCCTTTATGGAGGCACTGCACGACTACGATCCGAAGCACGGCGCGCCATTTGCGGGCTTTGTCAAAAGCCGCGTCCATATGGCGCTCTATGGTGCGTTCCGCCGCGAGCGCCGCCTGTGGGAGCGGGAAAGTCACCCGGAGCAGGATGAGGGCGGCAGGGACGCATGGGAGCGTATCGGCGGGATGAGCGATCCGAGCGTAAATGCGGATCGCCGCCTCCTCTTGCATGACATTCTCACGCGCGCCATGCATCGCCTGACCGAGCGGGAAAAGAAAATCCTATCGCTGCACTATTACGGCGATCTCACCCTGCGCCGCATCGCCGATCTTCTCGGCACTTCCGCCGATGCCGTCAGCAAGGGCAAGGCAAATCTACTGCGAAAATTACGCGCGAATGCCGCTCTTCCTATTGCACCTGCATGAGAAATGTGCTATGCTATAGCCGGTAACGGGTGTATAAAGGAGCTGTTCACATGGCACAGACCGGCATCAGCATTCGCATGGATACAGAGCTCAAAAAGAATTTTGAGAGTTTTTGCGCCGCCGTTGGCATCAATATGTCCACTGCGCTCAATATGTTCGCGATCGCCTGCGTCCGGCAGCAGCGCATCCCCTTTGAGATCTCGGCACAACGTGCCCTGCCGGGGGAGTCGCTTGATCTCTTTACAGAGACCACATGGAGCTCGGACGCCCATTGACAACATACGCGTGAAATGGGGGGACCCGCCGCATACTGCCGCCTGAAAGGCAGCGTGCGGCGGTCTTTTTTTGTGTTGTTTCATAAAAAAATCGTATTTTCCTCATGTGTAACTTGAGCAACAGCAGCATATTCCAGGTTCGGCTATACTATGTCTATTGATGAAAACAACTTTCATTTACATAGAAAGAGTGATACCGATGCCGGAAGAGAAAAGACCCGAACCCGGACATGAGTTCCTCGCGCGGCTTGGCAAGACGCGTCTGCGCCCGGGGGGACGCGAGGCGACGGAGTGGCTGCTCAGTCATGTGGACTTTACCGCCGACACGCGCGTGCTCGAGGTTGCCTGCAACATGGGGACGACCATGGTTGCGCTCGCCGAACTCCACGGCTGCCGCATCACAGGGCTCGATATGAATCCGAAGGCGCTCGAGAAGGCGCGTGCAAATATCGAAAAACACAGACTTCAGGACGTCATCGACGTTGTCGAGGGCAACGCGCTCGCGCTGCCGTTCCCCGACGCGTCGTTCGACGTTGTGATCAACGAGGCAATGCTGACCATGCTCCCGCGCGAGAAGAAATCCGTCGCGCTCGGCGAATATTTCCGCGTCCTGCGTCCGGGCGGCATCCTCCTCACGCATGACGTCGCCCTGCGCGCACGGGATGAGGAGCACGCGGCGGAGCTGCGCGCGGGGATCTCCCGTGCCATCGGCGTCAACGTCGATCCGCTGACAAAGGACATGTGGACAGGGCTGTTTGAAAAAGCAGGCTTTGCCCCCGAGGTGCAGACGGGCGACATGACCCTACTCGATCCTGCCGGACTCGTGCGCGACGAGGGATTCGACGGTGCGATGAAGATCATCCGCAACGGGCTGCGCCTGGAGAACATCGACCGCTTCCGCAAGATGTTCAACTTCTTCTTCGACCACAATAAGGAGTTCTCCTACATTGCGGTTGCGAGCAAAAAATAAAATACCGCCCAAGTGACCGGGCGGAGATACAATGAGGAACTGAAAAATCGCCTGCAGAACCGGAGAAATCCGTACCGCAGGCGATTTTATTAATGGAATTGTTTTTGATAAAATAAATTACAATAAATAAATAAAAATATCGATAAATAATAAAAAATATATGGTATTAGAGGAATGGGACATGCTTGGCGATCACTTTTACTGCTGATCATCCTCCGGCATATGTTCCTTTTCCTTTAGGCGATTGCGCGTATACTCGCTGAGCAGCGTATAGACGGCGCTGAAGACGGGGACACCGAGCAGCATCCCGAGAACGCCGAAGAGTCCGCCGCCGACGATGATCGCAATGAAGCTCCATACTTCGGGCAGCCCGAGCGAGCGCCCCATGATCCGGGGATAGATGAAATTACTGTCGATCTGATGCAGGACAATGAGGAGGATGATGAAGATGAGCGCCTGTGTCGGTGATTCGACAAAGATGAAGACTGCGCCGATCGCGCCGCCGATGACACCGCCGACCATCGGTATCAGCCCGGTAAAGACGACGATGGCGGAGACCATCGCGGCATGTGAGATGCCGAACAGAATCATCCCGGTGAAGAGTCCCATCATAAAGATAAAGGAATCGAGCATTTGACCGCAGACAAACGCATAAAATTTTTGCCGGAAGACGTCGCCGATATGTGCGATGCGGTCGGCATTTTTTCGTGTGCAGAAGGCATAGAGCATTTGCCGCATCTGCCGCGTGAGCATTTCCTTTGTGCCGAGGAAATAGATGCCGAGGATGATGCCGACGAACGTCTCGACCATCGTTGTAACAAACTCCGCAGTTGTATGGACGGCGCTGTAGACCGCTTCTGTCTGTCCGCTCGCGAGATATTCCTGCACACGCTGCATCATTTGGTTCCAGTCCACAGACTCGAGTTCAACGACGTATTTTTGCAGCGTAGGAACGCCGCTGAGCGCCGCCGCGACCTCATGCAGCGCCTCCGGCAGTGCCGTTCCAAAACCGCGCAGTGTTTGAATGAATTGCGGAATAAAGGCGTTTGCGAAGAGAAAGAGCATGATGATGCCGCCCGTCAGTGAGAGCGCAATCGAAATGCTTCTTGCATGTGACCGCATTTGCCGATGCCGGCCGAGAATCTTCTCTAACGCCTCCTGCGGAATGCTCAGGACGAAGGCAAAGGCGACGCCCACAAAGATTGGATAGAGCACTTGCAGGATAGAGCGCAGTACGAGGGCGGTCGCCTCATAGTGATTGACGGCTGCGGCGAATGCAATGGAGCAGAGGAGCACGAGCAATAATTTGTTGAAAAATCGGCTGCTCTCCGGCAGTAAATTTTTTTGTTCCATAGGATCCCCCTGTGTTGGCGTCTATATTACTGCCATTATAGCATAGCCGGCAAAGACGCAGTACGGACGATGGGGAAAAAATTCCCGCACAGATCGCGTCTGTGCGGGAATTTTTATATCATAATAAGGTTATTCATGCGCTTAGAGATCGCCGTGGAGAGTGGAGGCGGCATACACAAGCGCGATACACCCGAGCACAAAGAGATACTCGCGGAAGGAACCGACGGTGAAGAGACGTACACCGATTTTTTGGGACGGGAGGAGGAACGGGACTTTGCCGCAGACGGCATCCTCGGCGATGTGCATGAGCGCGCCGAGCAGCATCCAGCGAAGGATGGAGAAGAAAGCGGCATCGTAGAAGAAATATCCCGCTGTGTGCGATAGTATGCCGAGAAGGGCGATGTAGAGCATCGGCCAGTGCGACCATCCGCGGTGGCGGCTGCGCCACGACTTCCAGCCGACGGAGCCGGGCGTCCCCTCCACTTTGTCGGGGAAGACGGCACCGATAGCTGCCGCCGCAGCAGGGAGCGGATCCTGCGTTGCCGCGTAGGAGACCACTCCGGAGAGCGTTATGTGGCTGATCCACTTCATTTGGTTACGCCTGCGCCGTGCGCTTTATCTCCTGCCGCGCATCCTCTGCGATGTTCGCGAGCGTCATCCCCTCCATGGCGCGCTCCATGGCACGCTGGATGTCCGCAAGCCGGTTGTCGAGGACATCGTGGATGCTGCGTCCGACGGGGCAGGCGGGGTTCGGGTTCTCGTGGAAGCTGAACAGCGTGTCGCCCCCAAGGCTCTCGACCGCGTGAAAGACATCCGCGAGCGTGATCTCGGAGAGTGGGCGCATGAGGTATGCGCCGCCTTCGCGCCCGCGCATGACGCGGATCAGACCCGCGCGGCGCAGCTGTCCGAGAATGCGGCGGATGACGACGGGATGCGCGCCGATGCTCCCCGAAAGGGACTCGCTGGTCTCGGTTTCCGTATCGCCAAAGACGTCAATACAGATGAGAATGTGCACGGCAATGGTAAATCGACTTGAAATCTGCATATTGTATCCTCCGGTGTTATGTATCGTTATCATACAATGGAGGTGAGAAAAATGCAAGCGTTTCCTGTCGTATTGGACGCGGCGCCATACAGGATTCAATGCAGCGTGCCGGTACAGGCATATTCCTCCACGACAGAGAGTCGGCGGCGCTCCGTGACGATCATCTTCCAGTGGACGCCGCGCGCCTCGTTCCGCATCTGTACGATGGTGGGCGCCTGCCAAAGCGCGCGCACAACGTCGCCGCTGAGCAGCAGGATGTCCGCGCCTTGTTCCTTGCCCGGCGCGATGACATGGTCGTGTGAAATATTGATATACCCGAGCGTACCGCGCCGCCCGTCCACGGGGCGCATCATCACGGGGATGAGGACGCAGCCGATGTCGATGGGCAGCGGGATGTTGCGCCGCCGTGCGAGTTGGCGCCCCGCGTTGCGGCGGATGAGCCGCAGATCCTTGTCTTCGCGCTCCGCCAAACAGGAGAGCACATATTCTGCCGCGGCGATGAGAGGAAAACTGCCGCCCGCGACGGGGTAGATGTGCGTTTGGTTTCCGCCGTCTGCACCCGTCACCGGAACGACTGCCAGAATGTCCGCCGCCGGGGGCAGGCACTGCATCAGTTTTTCTCTTTTGGAAAAATTCATATTCGGATCTCCTTTCTCCGGCTGCCGCGCATGATTGGCGAGATCATACGGCGGCGAGCACATGTATATTGGATCACCTGTTTCTTTCTGATTAATATTATATAGAAAATATGTTCTTATGTAAAGAAAATTTTTAACAACGACTCCTCTTTTTTTGAGCGCCGGCAGGTACACGGGTGTAAGGCTTACGAGAACGAAGAGAAAGGAGTTGATTTCCATGGCACGCAAGAATGCGACGAGCAGACTCACGCTGAAGGTTGCAACGGGCGTTGACGCGACGGGCAAGAACACCTACGCGAACCGCTCGATCGGCAACCTCGCGCCTGCGCTGACCGACGAGGATGCACTCGCCATCGGCAAGGGCTTCGCGGGGCTGCAAAAGCACGGTCTCGGAACCGTAATGCGCACGGATTCGGCAGTCCTCGAGGGTTGACCGAACAATGAATGAGAAGAAAGGAGGAACGCACGATGGAAACGAAGAAGCTGCGCATGACGCTCGGACTCACGAGCGGCAAGACCATTACGATGAGCCTTGCCGACCCGAAGGACGACCTCACGAAGGCGGAGGTCACGAGCTGTCTCCAGAACGTCATTGACAAGAAGGCGATCGTCTCCGGCACGGCATATCCGGTCTCTATTAAGGAGATCGAGGTGCAGACCGTGGAGACGCAGGCGCTCGCCTAAACCAAAAAGCGCTTCGGCGCATAGAGAGAACCCCGGCGGTAAGCATCGCCGGGGTTTTTACTGTGCAAAAAAGACGACCGCATTGCGCCGAATGCAGTGCGGTCGTCTCTTTTGGATTTTGTTTTCGCAGGTGTGTTACTTCTTCCCGCCGTCGAGTTCGTTGAGGTCGACGCGGTTGGAGGTGTTCACAGTGTCGTTGAAGTCGTCGATGACCTCATTGCTCTTTTCCTTGCCTGCAAGGTAGCTGCGGAACGTACCGATGAAGGTATTGACGTCACGCTTGTACGACTTGGTCTCGCTCGTATCGGGGAGCTGTCCGACGAGGTTCGTGATCTCGCCGATCTTTGCCTCCGCCGCCGCCTGATCAACCGGTTCATGGTCGAGCATATCGACGAGGTCGCGCACCTTCATGGTTGCTTCGATGAAGTTCGCGGCGTTGGGTTTGCCGTCTTTGCGCATCTGCTCGAGCTGTGCGGTACGCAGTTCCTTGTGGTGGACGGAAACGGCGTCGTCGAGTTTTTGATAGGCGGCTTCGAACTTGTCATAGAGCGGGAGATACTGGGCGATCATTTCCGTGCCGCCTTTGTAGCCGTCCGTCATATAGGTCTTGGCTGAATAGTAGTTGTCCATCTTTTGCGCGAGCGGCGCGAGGTCTTTCAGTACGGCGATGACGCCGTCGGCGGCTTCGTCGACGTCCTTGAAGACACCGTCGGTTGATTTGTCCGCACGTGCCTTCTCAAGTGCCTCGAGCAGCCGGTCAAAGCTCGGCACGGAGATATTATCCACCTGCTCGCCGCTGCGCATCCTCTGAAGGCTCGGATCATAGCTGAAGGCGAAGGTAACGGCGCTGTCGTTGTAGCTGTTCGTTGCCTCGACATAGGGCGCGAGCGCCGCCGTCTTGCTCTCCACGGAGTCGCCCGCGAGCATGGATGTGACGCCGGAGACCGCAGAGCCGGCCTTCTCGGCGGAGTTCCCGCCAAGACAGCCGGTCATGAGAAGGGGAGGGGCGCAGAGAATCCCTAGGGTGGCGAGAACGGAGAGGGCACGACGCATCGAATGCTGAGACATGAAGATCCTCCTTCAATCGTACAGTGAAACATTTGGCCGGCAGAGAGTCCGACCCATTGATCATAAAAAAATGATAAACTTAGTATACTATGAATAAAACATTTGTGTCAAATTTAGGATATATGACCCATGTTATCTAGCCGATTCCTACTATAGCAGCAAGTCCGCGGAAGATACCGCCAATGGCATTGCCGATGATATTGGCACCGCTGTGTTTTTTGACGCGTTTTTCGACGCGTTCGAGCTGCGCGGAAAGTTCCGTATCCGTCTTATCGGAGGCTTCCCATGCGCGCCGGAGAAATTTGGCGGCCCATTTGTATTTCTTGTGACGTTCGCAGATGAGACCATAGTATTGATCGCCGCGCCACAGGGGATAGACGGTGCTCTCTTGCGCCACCTCGTCTGCGGCGGCAAAGCTGCGCACGGCATTCTCGTCGTCGCCCAGATCGTAGTATGCGCGCCCGCGCAGAACGTGCGCGTAGGCGAGCGCATCGCCCGTGACGCGGGGATCGCCGATGAGACGCGAGATCTCCTGTACCGCTGCAGCGGATTCGCCCGCATCGATCAGACGCTGCGTCTCGTCGAAGATGTCGCTGTAGGGCACGGCGTCCTCGAGCCGCGATCCGCGCGCGGCGTCAGCGGCGTTCTTTGCGACCTGCTCGCGCAGGCGCATGGCACTGTTCTGTGCGCGGAGCGCATCGCGCTCCTGCTCAAGACGCGCGATTTCCTCCTTTTTATGCGCGAGGGACGCGACGTCCACCGCGTCTGTGTCCACGGTACAGGTGAGACGGACGCGGTACTGCCATGTCTTGCCGTCGACGATCTCGGGAATGGCTTCCTCCCGGAGAACCTTCAGAATGCTGCCCGCAACAACGCGTACCTCGTCCTTGGTGAGGGTGAGGTTTTTCGCCTCGGTATAACTCTCTACGTAGACGCCCGCCTGCTCGGTCGCCGCGCGCAGCGCCTCTTTGCGTGCGGCATCGCGGGCGTCTTTGGGCGCGTCGGTGTCACCGACGATACAGGTACCCTCGGCGGTGATGGTCTGCGGCGCGGCAGATGCGGGGCTGCTGCAAAAGGATGCCAGCGTCAGGCAAAGCAGAAAGAGCAGTCGCTTGCCCATGATTTACTCCCCCTGCGATTGCTGCATTGATCCCCGGATGATCTCGGTGATGACCTGTGTCCAGTTGATGCCGCGCCGCGCGCCGCCGTCGCCGCGCTCCATATGGCGGCGCTCCTGATCCGCACGCTGTTCGGCACGCCGCAGGTTCATCCAGAGCTCGTCGTCCGTCTTGTCCGAGGCGTCCCACGCCAGACGCAGCTCTGCGGCGGCATCGTCATAGCGTTCTTTCTCGTAATAGATGCGCCCGCGGTATTGATGGAGGCGCCAGATGGGATAGAGGTCGTCCGTATGCGGGGTGCGGTCCGCGGAGGAAAAGTCCGCGAGGGCGAGATCATCGCTGTGCAGTTCATAGTAGGCGCGTCCGCGCAGGTAATAGGCATATGCGCGCGGGCTGCCCGTAACGCGCGGATCGTCGATGAGATGCGAGAGTTCTCCAATCGCACGGCGTTCCTCGCCGCGCTGGATCATCGCCGCCGCTTCGTCAAAGACGCGCCCGAGCGTGTAGCTCTCCTCGAGCTGGATGCCGATCGCCGCTTTCTCCGTCCCCTGCGCGCGTTCGTAGCGGGCGAGGAGGTCGTCGTTCTGCTGTTTCAGCGCATCGCGCTCCTTCTGGAGACGCGCGATCTCCGCCTTATTTGACGCGAGCGATGCGAGATCGACCTTTGCCGTGTCCACCTCGCAGACGAGGTGCACGCTGTAGCGCCATGCGTCGCCGATGAGTTCCGGCGTTGCTTTCTCCTGTAAAACGCGCAGAACTGTGCCTGCGACCATGCGCACTTCATCCTTTGTGAGCGTGAGGTTCTGCGTCTCTGTATAGCTCTCGACATAGACGCCCGCCTGCTCGGTCGCGGAGCGCATCGCCTCCTGCCGCGCCGCATCGCGCGCGATCTTCGGCGAATCGTTGTCGCCCATGGTGTATACGCCGTCCGCCTCGATGATCTGCGCCGTGGCGCCTGCCGTGCCGGGCAGGGTCATGCAGAGGACAAAGAAGACGGCGATGACAGCGCCGCATAGTTTTTGTATCATTATATCGTTCACTCCCGGGGTATGGGGCGCAAAGCCCCGCTCTCTATTCATTACAAGCGTATTCTTTCAAATATTCATTAAACCGCGTTGAAAAATGCATTAGGGAGACGTTGAATTTTCGGCGGATGTATCGAAAAATATTGATGCGCAGGGTTGACAGCATGGGGGTTTTTGGATATACTTACTTAGCAATGCTGATTTAGCTCAGTTGGTAGAGCAGCTCATTCGTAATGAGCAGGTCGTAGGTTCAAGTCCTATAATCAGCTCCATTTGAAGCGAATAAAAGGCTCCCGAGGATGTCGGGAGTCTTTTTCTGTATATAGGCGTGATGCGGGATTTTCGCGCCTAGCGTCGTCATTTTCGTCGAACGCTTCGTCGACGTAGGGTTCATCGTGTGTTTTTTATGGAGAGGGAAGCACGTGAGAAATTATCAAAAGGTGATGAGTGCGCTGTCGATATTTTTTTGCACGCTTTTTTCCGCAAGCGCAGCGTTCGCGGCGACGCCAAGTGTGATTGACAGGGCGCATCTGCTCTCCCCGACGGAGCGCCGGATGCTCGCGGAAAAGATTGCGGCGCTCGAGGAAAAATACGGCGTACGGATTGTCGTCGGTACGCAAAAGAGCATTCACGGACAGGCGCCGGACACCTACGTGGATGCGGTCATCGAAAAGTACTATGGAGGAACACCGGGCGGGACGATTCTCCTGCTCGTCGCGGATGATATCAAAACGCAGATCGTCGGCGCCGACAGCGCTATGCGGGAGCGCATTTCCTGCGGCTACGGGAGACAGTACGCGGAGGACGCGATGCGTGCGGATGCGGCGGCGGGGCATTATGCCGTCGGCTTTGCGAAATACGTTGATGCGGTGGATGAGATGCTCGCGTTCCATCGGGAACATGGGCGCGCCATGACCGCCGCGGATGAATCCATGGGCGTCGTGCCGATCCTTACGGTACTCGGTAT
Organism: Selenomonas sp. FOBRC9; assembly: GCF_000287655.1. Taxonomy (NCBI): domain Bacteria; kingdom Bacillati; phylum Bacillota; class Negativicutes; order Selenomonadales; family Selenomonadaceae; genus Selenomonas; species Selenomonas sp. FOBRC9. The sequence continues at coordinate 3,758 of NZ_ALJR01000044.1, read as the reverse complement.
CGGTGCGGTTGGATTTTGGATGAGCCGCGTACGCATGCGGCAGACAGCGAGGAATGATACCGACTCTGCGGCACACTGATTTCCGGTTTTATACATTTATCATAAAACACGGTATCATCTTCCTATCGCCGTCTTTCTATCGTCAAAGGAATATGACATGCAAAAACTACGCGAGCTGCTCGCACTCTGTTTTTCCTTTCGCGGGACGATCGCGCCAAAGCCCTATGTGATCGGCTCCCTGCTCGTGATCGGCGTGCTCCTTGTACTGTCTGTCGTGGTAGATGTGCTGATCTTGTTGCTGCTCCTAGAGAACGGTCTCGCTGCGGAGACGGACGCGGAGCGCCTCCGCCTGGCAGCATTCCTCCTCAGACTGCTCTACCTCGCGCCGCTTGCCGCGCAGTTTTCTCTCGCTGCGCGCCGCCTGCGCGACGCAGGGCGCCCGCTGACCTATCTTCTCATCCCGCCGGGGCTCTTCCTCGGGATCGGCGGATCAATTGCACTCGCCCTGTGGACAGTTGTCTCCCATGAGCTGAGTCACCTCTCGCCGGGCGATCATGGACAGGGGATCGGCTTCGGCGTGATCCTCCTCTTCGGACTCGGCATCCTCCTCGCCGCCTTTATCGCGCATATTTCCTTTTTCCTCTTTGCGCGTCTCAAACGGCGCGTGTAGATATAAAAAAACTGCTGCATCGGAACACTGCGTTCCGTTTGCGGCAGTTTTTTGTTTGGATACGATGTTGTCAGCTGAGCGCGCAGTCCGCGTCGTCGGGGGCGTGCGCGAAATCCCCGGGAGATACGCCTACCGGTCGCGTTCGCGGATCGCTTCCTCAATATCGATGTCGATCCCGTGCTTCTTGAGGATGTATTCGACGCCCTCCGCGATGCTCTCGCGTGCCGCCGTCTCGATCTCGCTGTCGTGCTTTTCGAACTCCTCCTCCAAATCGTTGATGGGGTTGACGATCTCGTCGAGCTTCGCCTGGATGGGATCGATGTCCTTCACACCGCTCATAAGAAATTCGTCCAATTTGAGCAGCTGCGCTTTCACCTTATCGACGAGGAAATCCGGGAAATATTCGTCGTCATACATATCGCCGAGCAGCTCGTAATCGGACGAAAAGCCGAAGCCGTCCGTCTCTGCGAGCGGCTGCGGCGCCCGTGCAATCGCAGCCATCGACGCGCATTCCGCCTCCGAAAAGCTCTCAAAATTCCGCGCCGGCACATCGAAGGGCATGCCGTTGACGACGATGTGATATGTCTTTTGCGTTTGGGTGTATGTGAAATGGCTCTTTTCGATATGCGGAATCGTTTTGTCCGCATACTTGCCGAGATCGAGCGTCCCCGCCGCAAATTCCTCTGCAAATCTCTGATACTCCTAGCGGTTCAAACAAAATAATTTCCCATCGACCGATGCAATGTAATTCATCGTGCGCCGCCTCCTTTTCCTTTATTCAAGCGAATAGCCCTTCCTCTTGCAAGGGGGATAAAAACTTATTGTCCCCCAATCTTCCTCCGCAGCCATATCTTCAAATAGAACAGAGGATCCTGATAGGGACCATAAAAGAACTCTCCCTGCGCATTGTTCGTTTCCTTCAAAAATTTTTCATGTGCTTTTTGCTCCGCTTCCGACAGCTGCTCCGTATGATTGACAATATTCAATCGTCCATGAAGTTGGTTTTGCCTTTTTAAGAGGGCGCGATATAAGCCGTCATAGGAATGCAGGCGTTCAATCGCACTCAGATGATGTCGGTCACGATCGGCGATCCCCTGATTGATCCCGCGAATCTCCTCATCTGTCAACGCAGGATTATATAATGTATCCGTACGATCATACAGGTGAATGATCCAGGTGCCGATACCTCCTTGAACAAGCAGGTACTCACCCGTTTCAAGAAAATCTTGTACGGTGTCCAGCGTAATACTCTCACCAGCTTCTTCTTTTTGGAACCATGTACGACCTTCATCGCGTGATTCTTTATCAAATAGGGGAGAGGTAATCACGACATAATCTTTGGGCGCCGTCTCTTGATAGATGAAAAAGGCAATAAATATACCTAAAAGCAACACGCCTGCTGCAAGGATATAGGAGATGAGATTGCAGTGTCGGTTCTTCACTGTCGATGCCTCCCGAAATCTCGTTCTTGAATTTTATTCGTTAGCGAAACTAAGATAGCTATGATAGCCCCACTGAAAGCGCTCCTGCACCTTTTTAAGTAGTTCGTTGCAGTAGTTTAGTTCAGGAAGATACTTTCCTTGCAGGCGCAAAGCTATATCCGTCGCTTCATAAAATTCAACTGCACCTTGCAGCAGTGTGGTCAGAAACTCTTTTTCCGGCAGCCAATATCGTTTATCGTTCCAATCGGTATGAAGCTTTATGAAGCCGCGCGGGTGTTCTTTGAAAGATAGATCCCCCGGGTGGTCCGGCATACAGAAGTGAGCTTCTCCGGTATTTAAAATTTCTTCTACGGCCATAGCAAAATATATCCAAAGAGATACCATAGGATCCCAATCACTAAACGACAATATTGGATCATCATAGTAACTTAGTAAAATCGCACCTTCCAGGTATTCTTTGTCAACATACTGAGCAATTTTTCTAATCCCTTCGATATCCGTTACTTCTGTGAAGATTGTAGGGTCTATATTGTCTAGATCTAATATCGTACAACGAAGATCCAATAAGAATGATTTGCATATGAACATGCGGCGCCTCCAAATGATGGTATGTAAAATTGACCGACGTTTCCGTCCGTAAGACCTACCATATATCCGATACCATTTACTACAGCTTCTAATTTTTATTAATTTTGCTGTGTCTCTACCGAGAGCAGAGCGTTCTTGATTCAGATGCTCGCGCACGTCAATACTGCCCGGGGCAATGGCAGATTTGGTTGTGCTTGCTGCATCGCCTTTGGCGGCGACGGAAAGAACGGGCGTGAGCCCTTTCATGTTGTAGCCTTCTCCTGCGCCGTATGTGCCATCCGCGAATTTACGGTAGGAAAGCCCCTTGCTGCTCGTGCTGTAGGAGGCTCCAATGTCGGGACTTTGACATCAATAGGTCTTAGGAAGTTTTATATGTTTGATCTGTTATTTGCTTTGTCATAGATATTTATTTCCTGCAAAGTTTGAATGAAAGTAAGTTCATTATATTTTCTCATATTTTTCTACAACCGTTTTAACGTTTCTATCACCTCTCTAGATTTGTTTTCGTCGTAATTATATCGGTTCAAATAGTACTCCATTTTCATCGGCGTCTCCTCTGCCTCTTTTTTGAGTTCAAGAAAAATATTTTGATCTTCACTAGATAGGTCTTCTAGGTTCATTTTTATTCGTAATTTATCTCCATATGCGCATTGTAATTCCTCTAACGAACTATATGCATTACTCCCATACAGTTCCGGATTATTTTTATAATATGCGCTATTCACGACTTTTTCTACGTATTCTCTGAAAGGAGAAATACACAGTTTAGTATACCCACTTGCACCATAAGTATAAATATAGGGATACTCATAGCGATAAGAAAAACAAAATGATTCCAATGAAACCGATTTACCCTTATCCCATAACATACGCTGACTAAACGGCATCTCATAGCGAAAGAATCCCACATATAGGCTATTCCAAGGGTCTTCAATTCTAAAAGGAAATCGGTATAAAAAGGCTATAGAAACGCTCAGCAAACATGCTGTGATAAGAAAAATAATACGATTTTTCATTTATTGAGTCTGTGAAGAAAAGTCTGTAAATCGGATCTTCTA
>NZ_ALJR01000043.1:0-18580 GCF_000287655.1 Selenomonas sp. FOBRC9 | reverse complement strand
GGTAAGGTCTGAGCGCATTTGTGTCACAGTGCCGCGTGTAATCTCCCGATACAAGGTAGAGCGGGAGATCTTCACCTGCTTTGCAATGTCAGTCTTTGACATACCGGTGGATAGGAGGGCAAAAATTTGTCCGCGCCGATATGGGTCTAGGTGTTTATATGAGCGCGTGGTTGTGGTAGAATGAGTATGGGACATGGCAGCACCTTCTGTTCTGTTTTTGTGGTGAAAACATTGTAACACATTGAGCGCTGCCTGTCCTTTTTTTCTGTCCCACTTCATTTTACCATGAACCTAAAATGTTGTTGCAGAATTTCTCATAAGCCCCTATAATAGTTCATAAGGGGAATGAATCGCACGAAGCGATTCACATAGCCGAGTCTTATGTGTTCGGCACAGAGGGGGAGGTCTTTCCACGCGTGTATACAATTGTGGAAGGATTTTCTTTTTTTGTGTCGAATGGTCATAAGGTACTGATATTCAACCATGGCGGTGCCTGTGCACCCCCCGCCCCGATGCGCTCGGGACGCGGTTTTTTGTGCGCTTTTGGCGCTGTCGGAGGAGGGATATGAAAGACGTATTACTGCCTGTTGTGCGGCGCTTTGCCCGTACGCTCCTCTTGGTGACGATTTCTGTTGCCGCGATGCTGTTTGCGGCGGGCGAGGTGCGTCTCATCGGCGGCGTGCTGGCGGGCTATGCGGCGGGCGCGGCAATCCTTTGGGGCATGTCGTATCGTGTTTGGCGCAGTGCGGGCTTTCCGCCGGCGCGCGCGCGGCGCGAGATGCTGTGGGGACTGGCATTGCGGCTCATGACGCTGTTTTTGATACTCAGCGCCGCCGCACAGATTTCGCCGGCGGTCTTTTGGGCGGCGGCGGGAGGATGTCTCCTCTTTTACGCGCTTTTTATGCTGCATCTCATTGCGGCGCAGGGCAGTCAAAAATGAAGCGGTCGCGGCTTTGCCGCTCACCGCAGTAAGGAGGTAGAGGTTATGCATGAAATCGGTGTTCGCGAAACAGTGCAGTTCGCGGGTCTCACCTTCAACTGGGAAACGCTCGAGATGACGTGGATCACGATGGCGATCGTTCTGCTCATTGCTTTTCTTGCAACGCGCAGTCTAAAGCTCGTCCCGAGCGGCTGGCAGAACGTGGTCGAGATGGTCGTGACGGCGCTTGCCGAGCAGAGCGACACGATGCTCGGGAAACGCGGTCAGTTTCTGTCCCCGTTCATTGTCACGCTCTTTCTGTTCCTGCTCGTTTCGAACTGGGTAGGACTCGTTCCCACGATGGCGTCCCCGACGAACGACTTGAACACCACATTAGGTTTAGCACTTTTGGTCATCTGCATGGTTCATGTGCTGGGCGTCTATATGAAAGGCGGGCATTACATCGCCCACTTCTTTCAGCCGACCCCGGTGTTCGTGATCATCAACGCGATCGAAGAGGTCGCAAAGCCGATCACGCTGGCGTTCCGTCTTTTCGGCAACATTCTGGCGGGCGAGATTCTCATCATCGTTCTGCTCAAACTCATGCCGATCTGGATGCCGGTGCCCTCGGTTCTGTGGCTCGCGTTCAGTATCTTCATCGGCGGAGTACAGGCGGTCATCTTTACGATGCTGTCGATGGCGTATCTTGCCAATGCGGTCAAAGAGGACGAGCACTAATTTGCTCCTCGCATTGACTTTGATGTATTAAAAATTTTAGGTTCAAAATTTAAGGAGGATTTTCTCAATGGAAAACGCAATCATGGTAGCAGCTGCTCTGATCGGTGCGGGCATTACGATGGGTCTGGCGGCGATTGGCGCGGGCATCGGCGACGGTCTCGTTACGAGCAAGTTCATCGAGGGCATCACGCGTCAGCCTGAGGCAAAGGGCGTTCTCTTTACGAATACACTCATCTCCGTCGGTCTGATCGAGGCGATGGCAATCATCGCTACGGTCGTTGCGCTCATCATGCTCTATGCCAACCCGCTCATGAAATAAGTCCCGGGAGGATATGTGCAAAGGAGGCAGCGTAATTGATAGAGCTTAATTCGACTTTTTTTGCTCAGATACTGAACTTCCTCATCCTCGTTATTCTCCTGCGTGCGGTGGCGTATAAACCTGTGCTCAAGATTCTCAAAGAGCGCGAGGACAGGATCGCCGCGAGCATCGACAAGGCTGACGCCGACGCCGCCGAGGCGGCAAAGACGCTCGAAGCCTACAAGGCGGAGCTTGCAGGGGCGCGTACAAAGGCGCAGGAGATCATGGATCTCGCCGAAAAGCGCGCAAGCGAAGAGCATGAGGCAAGCATTCAGGCGACCAAACGCGAGATCGAGCAGATGAAGAAGGCGGCGGAGCAGCAGATGGAGCGCGAACGCGCCCACGCCGTCGAACAGTTAAAGGGCGAGGTTGTCACACTGGCGCTTGCCGCAGCCGGCAAGATCGTCCAGAAGAACCTGGAGAAATCCGACAACGACGCCATCATCGGCGAGTTTATCGCAAAACTCGACGCGCATAAGATTGGTGATGCGACATGCTGAACATGGAGCTTGCACGCAAATACGCCCGCGCGATCTTTGAACTTGCCTGCGAGGAAGACAAGCTGAAGGAGTTCGGCGCGGACATCTCGAAGGTGCAGCGTCTCTATACGGACTGTCCGGAGCTGAAGTTCTACCTCAGCAATCCGAACTTCCAACCGGAGGATAAGAAATCCCTTCTGAAGGAGATCTTCGAGGGCGGCGTTCATGAGCACGTTCTGAATTTCCTGCTGCTGCTCGTGGACAAGAGGCGTATGCATGTGTTCGAAGCCATCAGCGCCATCTTTAACGAACTCTCGAACGAGAAACTCGGCATCGCCGTGGCGGACGTCACGACGGCAGGCGAACCGGACGAGGCGCAGATCGAAGAGCTGCGCAAAAAGCTCGAGAGCGTCACGGGCAAACAGGTATCCCTGCGCCGGCACCGCGACCCCTCGCTCATCGGCGGTGTGGTGGTGCGCATCGGCGACCGCCGCATCGACGGCAGCATCAAAGGACGTCTCGAGGCAATGACGGCAGAGTTAATGGCGAACTAGCGGGGTGACAGCGAAATATGAAAATGAATCCGGAAGAGATTACTTCCATAATTAAGGAACGAATCAAGAACTACGACGTCGACCTGAACGTCAACGACGTCGGCACCGTTCTTGAGGTCGGCGACGGTATCGCCCACATCTACGGCCTGGACAAGGCGATGGCGGGCGAGCTGCTCGACTTTGGCAACGAGGTGTACGGACTGGTTCTGAACCTCGAACAGGAGAGCGTCGGCGCTGTGCTTCTCGGCGGCGAAGCCCTCATCAAGGAAGGCGACACCGTCAAGCGCACGGGGCGCATCATGCAGGTGCCTGTCGGCGAGGCGATGATCGGTCGGGTCGTGGACGCGCTCGGACGCCCCATCGACGGCAAGGGCCCCATCGACACGAAGGAGTTCCGCCCGGTCGAGTCGCCCGCGCCCGGTATCGCGGACCGCAAGAGCGTCCACGAGCCGCTCCAGACGGGTCTGAAGGCGATCGACGCCCTCGTGCCGATCGGCCGCGGACAGCGCGAGCTCATCATCGGCGACCGCGGCACGGGCAAGACGGCGATTGCCGTCGATACGATTCTGAACCAAAAGGGACAGAACTGTATCTGCGTCTACGTCGCCATCGGTCAGAAGGCATCGACCGTCGCGCGCGTTGTCAAGACACTCGAAGACGGCGGCGCTATGGAGTACACGATCGTCGTCGCCGCAACGGCGGCGGACAGCGCACCGCTGCAGTACCTCGCTCCCTATGCGGGCGTTGCGATGGCGGAGTACTTCATGTATAAAGGCGGTCATGCGCTCTGCGTTTATGACGACCTCTCGAAACACGCGGCTGCATACCGCGCCATGTCGCTGCTGCTCCGCCGTCCGCCGGGACGCGAAGCATATCCGGGCGACGTGTTCTACTTACACTCCCGCCTCCTCGAGCGCGCGGCGAAACTCTCCGACGCACTCGGCGCAGGCTCCATTACGGCGCTGCCGATCATCGAGACACTCGCGGGCGACCTCTCGGCGTACATCCCGACGAACGTCATCTCGATCACAGACGGTCAGATCATGCTCGATACCGACTCGTTCTACTCGGGCATCCGCCCGGCGATCAGCGTCGGTCTCTCGGTCTCCCGTGTCGGTGGTTCCGCGCAGATCAAGGCGATGAAACAGGTTGCCGGCACGATGCGTCTTGACCTCGCGCAGTACCGCGAGCTCGCGGCATTCGCGCAGTTCGGCTCCGACCTCGACAAGGCGACGAAGGCGCAGCTCGACCGCGGCGCACGTATGGTCGAGACGCTGAAGCAGGCGCAGTACAGCCCGCTCTCCGTTGCCGAGCAGGTGCTCGTCATCTTCACGGCGGTGCGCGGACACCTCACGGACATCCCCGTGGACAAGGTCGTCACGTTCCACACGGACTTCATCAAGTTCATGCGGGCATCGCATCCCAATATCGCCGCGGCGATTACGGAGAAGAAACAGCTGGACGACGCGCTCGAATCCGAGATCACGCAGGCGATCGGGGAGTTCAAGGACACCATCTCCTACAAAGAAGCGTAAGGAGAGAGGTGACACGAAATGGCCAATTTACAAGACATTCGTCGTCGCATTCGAAGCGTCAAGAGCATCCAGCAGATCACGAACGCCATGGACATGGTCGCGACCTCTCGTCTGCGCCGTGCCAAGGAAGCCGCGAACGCGAATCGACCGTACGCGGAAAAGACCGCGGCGGTCATTCGGAGCGTCGCGGCTGCGGCGGACGACGTATCGCATCCCCTGCTCGAGCGGCATGAGAGCGGCAAGCGTCTCATCCTCGTCATGGCGGCGGACAAAGGTCTCGCGGGCGCCTATTCGAGCAACGCGCTGAAGGCGGCCATGGCGCTGGTCGAGGACAAGGCGAACACGCAGATTGTCACCGTCGGGCGCAAGGCGCGCGATTTCTTCAAAAATCGCTCCTTTGACATTGTGAGCGAGCACATCGGCATCAGCGAAAAGCCGCGCGCACAGCACGCGCAGAAGATCGCGGACGAGCTGATCGCAGCCTTCTCGGAGGGCGGCATCAAGGAAGTCTACATGATCTACACGCGCTTCGTCTCGGCGATTACATGCGTGCCGGAGGCTGTGAAACTCCTCCCGTTCGAAGCGCCGGAGGACGACGGACAGCCGCGTGCACAGTACATCTATGAGCCGGATGCGGAGACCGTACTGGGGCATCTCCTGCCGCAGTACCTCTTCACGACCATCTATGCGGCGCTCCTCCAGTCGGCAGCCAGCGAACTCTCCTCGCGCATGAACGCGATGAGCAACGCAACGGACAACGCCGGCGAACTCATCGGGAAGCTCGATCTGTACTACAACAAAGTGCGACAGGCGGGCATCACGAACGAGATCAACGAAATCGTCGGCGGCGCCGAGGCACTCAAGTGACGCCCATGTACGCAGCATTTTGCGGCATGGAGGTAAGGAGGTTTTCCATTGGCAAAAGGTAAAGTCGTACAGGTCATTGGACCTGTCGTAGATATTGAATTTCCGGCGGGCGAACTGCCGGAGATACTGAGCGCCATCAAGATCGACGGCAAAGCGGCAGATCGGGAGATTCATCTCACGGTCGAAGTCATGCAGCATCTCGGCGACAGTGTCACGCGCTGCATCGCGATGAGCTCCACCGACGGACTCATGCGCGGCATGGCGGCGGAGGACACCGGTTCCCCGATCAAGGTGCCCGTCGGCGAGGCAACGCTTGGACGCGTCTTTAACGTCCTCGGCGAGACGGTCGACCACAACCCGGCGCCCGTCGGGAATACGGAATCGTGGCCGATTCACCGTCCCGCGCCGAAGTTCGACGACCAGGAAACGTCGACCCAGATCCTCGAGACCGGCATCAAGGTCGTCGACCTCATCGCCCCGTATTCGCGCGGCGGTAAGGTCGGACTCTTTGGCGGTGCGGGCGTCGGCAAGACGGTTCTCATCATGGAGCTCATTCACAACATCGCGACCGAGCACGGCGGCTATTCCGTCTTCGCCGGCGTCGGCGAGCGTACCCGCGAGGGCAATGACCTCTGGTCGGAGATGACCGAGTCGGGCGTTATCGACAAGACCGCGCTCGTCTATGGCCAGATGAACGAGCCGCCCGGCGCGCGTATGCGCGTCGCGCTGACGGGGCTCACGATGGCGGAGTACTTCCGCGACGTGCAGGGACAGGACGTGCTGCTCTTCATCGACAACATCTTCCGTTTCATCCAGGCAGGTTCCGAGGTCTCGGCGCTGCTCGGACGTATGCCGTCCGCCGTCGGTTATCAGCCGACGCTGACGACCGACGTCGGCGCGCTGCAGGAGCGCATCACCTCGACGAAGAAGGGCTCCATCACGTCCGTGCAGGCGGTCTACGTTCCCGCGGACGACCTCACCGACCCCGCGCCGGCGGCAACGTTCACGCATCTCGATGCGACGACCGTTCTCTCCCGTCAGATCGCGGAGCTCGGCATCTATCCCGCCGTCGACCCGCTTGACTCCACCTCGCGTATCCTCGACCCGAACGTCATCGGGCAGGAGCACTACGAGGTTGCGCGCGGCGTACAGGCAGTTCTGCAGAAATACAAAGAGCTGCAGGACATCATCGCCATCCTCGGTATGGAGGAACTCTCCGACGAGGATAAGCTGACCGTTTCGCGCGCGCGCAAGATCCAGCGCTTCCTCTCGCAGCCGTTCGCGGTTGCCGAGGTCTTTACCGGCTCTCCGGGCAAATACGTCGCGCTCAAGGACACCATCCGCGGTTTCAGAGAGATCCTCGACGGCAAGTACGACGAGCTCCCCGAGGCGGCGTTCTACATGGTCGGCGGCATTGAGGAGGCCATCGAGAAGGCGAAGAAACTCAAAGAGGAGGAATAATCGATGGCGACCATCCAGCTGGAGATTGTCTCTCCCGACCGCGTGGTCTACGCCGCCGATATCGACATGCTCATCGCCCGCTCTACGGGCGGCGAGATCGGCATCCTGCCGAAGCACATCCCACTCGTTACGGGACTTCAGCCGCATGCCATGAAGATTCATGTCGACGGCGGAACCGAGCAGCTCTTTGCAGTTGCGGGCGGCTTCATGGAAGTCACCCCGGAGAAGATCACCGTCCTCGCCACGGCTGCCGAAGAGCCGGACGAGATCGACATCAACCGTGCCCAGCGCGCCTATGACCGCGCGCAGGCACGTCTCAAACGTCTGCGCGAAGGCGGCGTGGAGGACGGCGGTGCAGCCATTGACGAGCATCGCGCCGCGCTTGCCCTCAAGCGCGCCGTCGCACGCCTGCAGGCAACGCACACAGCCATAAAGGCGTAAAAGAAGAAAACACCCTCGCCGCACAGATGCGGCGGGGGTGTTTTTATGCTTTGCCGAATTGTTATACAGTTAGGATATTTGCCTTATTGCGCAGTGCTTTGTATTATTATACAATAGAAATGATGATAGAGGAAACTGAGAGGTGCATGTATGAATCGTCAGATCTGTTGTGCTGTGTTTTGTGCGCTCGCGCTGTCCGGAACAGCAAGTCACGTTTATGCCGCACCGGGGGACGGCAGCCGGCAGGAACAGTTGGACGAGGCACGTCGACAGGAGGACGAACGGGAAGCTCGACGCCGGGAACCTTCCATACATCTGACCCCGGGAGACGTACAGGCACAGCCGGCAGAGACAGCACCGAACGGGCAGACCTTTCTCATCAACGAAATCACATTGCGAAATGCCGCCGATCGATGGAACTTCCTCACGCGCATCACAAAACAATACGAAGGCAGAGAGCTGGATCTGAGCGCTGTCAACACGCTGCTGCGCGAACTCAATCAAAAGCTGCTGGCGCGCGGCTATGTCACCACGCGCGTTACACTGCCGGAGCAGAACCTCAGGGGCGGACATCTCGTCCTCGACCTCCGGATCGGATACATGGGCGAGATGAAGTATGCCGAGGGCAGCCCGCACATCCCGTGGAGGAATTCCTTTCCCATACGTAAGGGAGACGTTTTGAACCTGCGCGCCCTTGAGCAGGGCGTCGAGCAGATGCACAAAGTATCGTCGCAGCGCGTCGACATCCGCCTCATTCCCTCCGACCGGGAGGGATACAGCGATGTGGAACTCACCGTGCAGCGCGGGAGAAACGTCTTCGGCATCATTTCCGTCGACAACTCGGGACTTGACGCCACAGGGAAATTGCAGGCAGGCTTTACACTCGGCATCGACAGCCCCACGGGCGCGAGCGATCTCCTGCGTCTTGGCTTTGACCTGGACGGCGCCCATGACGGCTATCGGAGGGGCACGCGCGGCAAGAATTTCTACTATGCCGTTCCGCTCGGTTACGACACCCTCTCTCTTTCGCATTATCGGAGCGATTACCGGCAGACCGTGCACGTGCGGCCGTATCCGTTCGTCAGCGGCGGTGCATCGCGTACGACCAGGCTGACATGGAACCGGGTTCTATCCCGGACGCAGACCGGAAAAACGGCATTTGAAGTGAGTATCCGAAAGAGAGATTCGGAACAAAGCATCAACGGTGTGCGCATTCCCATCCAGGACAAAAAGATGACCTCCCTGGAGTTCGGCATCTCTCAAAAACAGAATATCGGCAGCGCACAGCTCTTTGGGCGGCTGTCGCACCGCATGGGCGTCGATTGGTTCGGCGCCCAGAGAGAAAACCCGCATCCCGACGCCCCAAAGTCGAGGTACCGGATGTGGCTGCTCGATCTCGACTACCAAAAACCCATCCCGATGGGAAAACGCCGGGGCACTTTTACATCCTCCTTTCACGGACAGTGGACTGCCGAAGGAAAACGGCTCTACGGCGCAGACATGGTGAGCATCGGCGGACGCTATACCGTACGTGGATTTGACGGAGAATATACGCTTACGGGAGAGAGCGGCTGGTACTGGCAGAATGAAATCGCCGCATATTTCCAAGAACTCGACGCGAGCCTTTACATCGGCCTTGACCTCGGCATGATCTACGGATCAAGCGTAGAGACGCAGTTCGGCCACAGCCTCATGGGCGCGGTGCTTGGTGTGCGCGGTGCCGTCGCGAAGGACTTCACCTATGACCTCTTCATTGCCGCACCGATCCGGCGCCCTCCGGGATTTCCCGCCGACCGTATGACCACAGGATTCCGCGCCGCGTTGAAATTTTAGACGCCCGGGATTTTTAAGATATTGATATAAGACGTATACACACATCAGGACAAAAGAGAGGACGCCCCCATGATCCGCAAAAAGATACTCGCAAAGCGCATCGCAGCCTATCTAACGCTCGGGATGTTCACATTTCAGCAGATCAGCTTCGCCGCGGCCGTCCCCGACGAGGCAGCCCCCGAAGAGCGGCGTCCCATCGTCACGTCGGCAGATAACGGCGTTCCCGTCGTCAACATCGCAGCAACGAACGGCGCGGGCGTCTCCATCAACGAGTACAGCGAACTCAGCATCGATCCCGCAGGACTCATCCTCAACAACGGCTATACCATTTCCAGAACCGAACTTGCGGGCTGGATTGACCGCAACCCGAACCTCGCCTATGGTCCCGCGCAGATCATCGTGAATCAGGTAACGGGCGCAGGCATCACCAACATGAACGGCTTCCTCGAAGTCGCGGGCGGCAGAGCCGACGTCGTCATTGCCAACGAAAACGGCATCCGTGTCAGCGGCGGCGGCTTTATCAACACGGATCGGGCGGTGCTCACCACAGGGCGCCCTGAATTCGGCAGCAACGACTCCCTTGAACGTATCCGCGTCACCGAGGGAGTCGTTTCCTTTGAGGGAAAAGGAATCGACGCCCGCGGAGCGAGCAGCCTCGAAGTCCTCACCCGTGCCGAGCAAATCAACGCCGACATCTTCGCCAATCACACAACGCACATCGGCGGCGCGAACGACATCTCCTATGGCAGTCTTACCGCAGCGCCGATCGAAGGCACGGGCGAAACACCCGCGGTCACCCTCGACGCTGCAGCCGTCGGCGGCATGTACGCAAACAAGATCCGTCTCGTCGGCACGGAGAAAGGACTCGGCGTCAACATGGGCGGCAAACTCGTCGCCTCCGAAGCCGCTGCCATCGACGCCGACGGCACACTGCATGTCACAGGTCTCATAAACAGCGGCGGAAGTACAGCGGTAACCGCCGAGAAAATACAGCTCGACGAAGGCGGCCGCATCTACGGAAATGACATCTCCATCAAAGCAGACAGCCTCGTTAATCAACGAAACGAAGAACTTGAGCAAAACCTCCAAAAAGAAGTTCGTCTCCTCAAAGAGAAATCCGAAGCCCTCGACGCCGTCGTTCGGCAGGACGTCACGCAGCTGCGCGGCGCAAGAGCGCAGCGCAGGTATCAACTGGATATCAAAGAAGCGACCGCAGCCTATGAACAGCAGCGAGAACGCACAGAAGCCGCACGCACAGCACTCGCAAACCATGAAGCGAGCGCCGTTGCCGCGCGCAGGAACCTCAGCGTAGAAGCGGGAACGATCAAAAACAGCGCCGACAGCATTCTCTACAGCGGCAGCGACATGACACTCAATGCCAAAGATACCGTCGTGAACAGCGGCGGGCGCATCGAGAGCGGCGGCAATATGCGCATCACCGCGCCGACCGTTCGGAACGAGAACAGCGCGTTTTCCGTCCAGCGCGTTGTCAGTCCCCTGCGGAGCAACCCCGTGCGCATCCGTATCGACGAGCCCGGCAACCGCGAGGAGGGACAGACCTTTGACGCCGGCGAATTTGATAAAATAGATAACGGATACGGTGCATACCACCGGGGCAATCCCGACAAATTCCAGCTGTGTACCTTTATCCACACCCAGACCCAGACCTCCGAGAACGCCCTTCGCATGACGAATGCCGGTGTCATCGAGAGCGGCGGCAATCTTACCGTTGCCGGCAGCCTCGTAAATGACAACAGCCAAGTCGTCGCCGGGAAACATCTCAGCATCACGGGGGCGACAGACAATATTGCGGCGCAGACCGACCGGAGAACCGTCACATTCGGCTATACACGGGCGAGTTATACCGATCGGAGAAACCGTATTCATAAAGGCCATGTACGCAAATACCGCAGCGCCGTCTTCATGACCCCGCAGGCAGAAGACGCACAGCCGCGCTCCCTCGGCATCGCAGCATTGGGGGATAAAGAAGACGTCACCCTCGCAACCCGCAGGAACGTGAACGGCTTTCTCGATCCCTTCTCCATCGATAAGACCGCGCAGGAACACCTGCGCCTCGGCGACGGTATCACCACGCTCAAGGATCCGGGCGCGCTTTTCAAGCTCCATCCCGAACCCGGAGCGAAGTATCTCATCGAGGCCGATCCCGCCTTTACGGATAAGAAGAGGTTCCTCTCCTCGGACTACATGCTCGAACAGCTCAAATGGGATCCCGACAAGATACAGAAACGCCTCGGCGACGGATTCTACGAGCGGCGGCTGATCATTGATCAGATATTGCAGCGTACAGGCACAATCCCGGGCGGGGATGAAGATGCCGACGCCGCGATCAAGGCACTCATGGACGCGGGCATCGCAGCCGCCAAAGATTTGCAGCTTGCGCCGGGCATTGCCCTCTCCAAAGAACAGATCGCAAAGCTGAAGAGCGACATCATCTGGATCGAAGAGCAGGAAGTAGAAGTGGGCGGCATCCGCGAAAAAGTCCTCGTGCCGCACGTCTACTTCACATCGACCAAGGGGCTCACACTCAGCCCCGATGGCAGCATCATCAGCGCGCGCAGCATCGACATTCAAACGCAGGAGGATGTTCATAACGCGGGACTCATCCTTGGCAAAGAGGATCTTCGCGTGGATGCGAAGAACTTTGCAAACGAGGGAGATATCTACGCAGGAACGGCAGCCGTCAAAACGAGCGGCGACATCCGTCAAAACGGCAGCATCACCGCAGAAAGAAAAGCAGAACTCACCGCGGGTGGAAGCATTTCCTCTGAAAACAACATCGAGCATTTCGCCCATCAAGACGTCGTCCGGCGTATGGCAGATATCTCCGTCACGGGAGATGACGGTACGCTCACTTTGGACGCCCAAAAGGACATCGATCTCAAGGGCGCGACCCTCTCCGCGGGAGGAAAGAATGCTGCCGTAATAGTCAACGCGGGAGAGAACATTCGCCTCACGACAGATACCCTCTCCGCAGATAAAGACATGACCCAGAGCGGAGATAACTATCTTCGTACCAAGCGGAGCACAGAGCTCGGCACAACGATCAAAGCGGGCAGCGACGTCTCTCTCCATGCGGGAGAAAACATCGAAGCACGCGCCGCCTACATCCGCAGCGACGAGGGCAGCGTCACCCTCAACGCAGACAAAGACATCTCCCTCACCGCAGGGAGGGAAATCTCGGACGACGCCTATGGGATCAAATACAAATCCCAAGGGCTTCTTTCGAGTACCACAACCACCGTCCGATCGCGCCGCGAGAGCGACCATGCCATAGGAACAACGATCAGCGGAAAGAACGTCGACATCGCAGCGGATAACGACATCGAACTTAGAGCCGCGAATATCGCCGCGGATGAGAACGCCGCGGTTCGTGCAAAAGGCACCGTCAGCCTCACCCCCGAAGCGCAGAGAGACATCACCGAGAACTATAAGAGCGTCAAGAAATCCGGCATCATGGGACAGGGATTCGGCGTCTTCATCGGCACCAAGAAGACCACCGACACCTACGAAGGAGACGCCCTCACCCGGCAGGGCACCACCATCGCCGCAAAGGGCAGCATCAGCATCTCAGCGGATCAGGACGCACACCTCACCAACGCCGCACTCTATGCGGGCAAGGATGCAGCCATCACCGCCGCAGGCGTCAAACTTGACGGCAAAGACAATATCATCAAGGAAAAGTATACGCACGAAGTATCGCAGTCAGGGCTTTCTATCAGCCTTGGCGGAGCGGTCATGGATACCTACAATGACATTGCACGTCCTGTGCGGCGCATCGGCGCAGTCCGGGATGATCGGTTGAGAGGACTGTACGCATGGGAAATCGGCAGAAAACTCTATGACCTCACGAAGAAGCCTGCGGACGGCATAGCGAGATACAAAGAACTCCTCAAAGGAAAGAATGCATTCGGACTCAATATAGGACTCGGCAGCTCGCGCTCATCGAGCACGACGGAGATCCTCTCGCACGAGAACACAGGCAGTAAAATAGAGGCCGGTACCGACCTCTCCCTTCGTGCGCGCGAAAATGACATCTCCATGACAGGAGGAACCCTCCAAGGAAAGAATGTCACATTGGAGGCGAAGAACAACATCGACCTGCACGCCGCAGAGAATACCACGCATACCGTGACCAAAGAACGCTCGAGCTCCGCAGGCGTCAGTGCCACCTACACCTTTGGTGCAGGGATCACGAGTGTCGGCATCAACGCAGAACGCGCCGCCAGTGACGGCATCGGAGACCGCACAACCTATACCCCTGCCATCATACAAGCACAAGAAAAACTCTCCATGACCTCGGGCGCAGATACCAACATCATCGGCTCGCAGGCATCGGGCAAAAAGGTCGATATGCACATCGGCGGCAATCTCAACATCGAGAGCCTGCAGGAAAAAGACGACTACAGAGAGAAAAACTCCTCGTCGGGCTTCAACATCAGCGCATCCATGAGCGGCGGGATCAACACCAACGATCCCGACATTGCCGCCTCCTACAGCAAAGGGAAGATCCACTCCAACTGGAAGAGCGCCACAGGGCAGGCAGGCATCTATGCAGGCGCAGACGGCTTCGATATTCATGTAAAGAAGAATACCGACCTCAAGGGCTCCGTTATTGCAAGCGAAGCGGCTTCCGATAAGAACACGCTCTCCACGGGAACCCTCACCTATGGAAACATAGAGAACAGCGCCTCTTACAGCGCGAGCAGCAAAGGGCTTTCGTACCGTAAATTCGCAAGCGGTGCATACGGCGCAGGAGAAGGCTACAACATGAAAGGGCTCACGCCCGTTCTTTCCGTCCCCGCCCAAGGCGATGCGGCAAGCACAACCAAATCTGCTATTGCCCCGGGCAGTATTGACGTGCGTAAAAACCCGAATCAAGACCTCTCAGACCTTAGCAGAAACACAAGCAATGCACTGAACGAGCTTGGGAGAATCTTTGACAAAAAGAAAATAGAAGAGCAGCAGGAACTTGCCGCCGTCTTCGGCGAAGAGGCATACCGACTCGCCCATAACATGAAAGACGACGGGAGCGGCAGAAAGATCCTTGTTCACGCAGCCATCGGCGGCATCATGAGCAGCATCACGGGCGCGGGCTTCACTTCGGGTGCCGTAGGTGCAGGGCTGAACGAAGCCGTGATCAAGGAAATTGACAAGATTGCCAAGCATGACCCGGGCGCAGCACAAATCGTCAGCGCCATCATCGGTGCGGCAGCAGCTAAGGCTGTTGGAGGAACAGCGGGCGCGGGTGCATCTGCGGCAACAAGCGGGACGAAGAATAATCTTTTTTGGTTTGTTCCAATATTTGCGGGAGCAATAGGAGAAACTGCTCTTGCGGGAATAGGGACAGAATTGCTTATAGCAGGCGGCGCAGTTGTGGGAGCCGTTATAGGTAGTGTTGGCGCCTATGTGATCATAGATTCTTTTGGTAATCCTATCGCACGATTCGAAGAAAAAACTGGTCAGTGGGTTTCTGAAGCAACAGGAGCACCAATACAAAATATATCAACTTATGTAAAAAAGAAAACGGTTGATGGTCTTTCAGAATACGAACTTCCTGAAGTAATTGTTTATGGGAACAAGTCGAAAATAAGAGGGGAAGTGAATAAAAATAATACGACAATATTGCCGGAATCAGGGGCTATATTTGTCACTCCTCCAACGGATATTAAAAAGCCAAAAGTTGAAAAGACACCACCGATTGGAGATGATAAATGGAGAGAACCTTATATAGAAAATATGCCTATAACTGAGGAGCAAGGTGCTCAGACAACGGCACATTCTACTCCTCCTCCTATTGATTTTCGTATACCTCCGACAAGTACAGGAATCTTAACGGGACCGATGATCTATGCTGTATGGAAGTCACGGGAGCCTAATTCTGATGTGTGGAAACCGATCTCAGAAAAACTACGGACAGATAACGTAGATCTCAGTGGTTGGGATAAAGGGAGTTTCGATTCTGTGCAAGATGCTGTTGCACGTCACTTCGCTAAACATGGAGCAGAAGTCGGAGCCGCTACTGTAGGTCAATATCTTGAGATGGCAAAACAATGGGCAACAAATGGGAAGAAAAATGCAAAAAAATCTAAAGTCCATGGCTACCGCGATAATGTAATACGGTATTCCAAGAACAATAGATATATTGATTTGGTTGATGGTTCATCGAGCAAAATCGTTTCTTATGGAAAAGTAGATCCAAGTAAATAATTTGATATTGAATGGAGATAACATATGAATAAATGGAAGGAACTTCGAATTGAAGGTATACGTTCAATAGAGAAATGCATTATAGAATATGAAGTATGGGAAGAGTGCAAAACCCCGTGGAGTGCCTTTAGAGTAAAAATTTTTGAACAGCAGGCAGGAGGTTTTTATGGTTTTACAAATCTTATGGTGAGGAATGAACAAGGAATATTTGAGCGTGGAAATGGACGAGGAATGACCTGCGATAGGGCATTCAAGGATACGTTACGCGATTTTTTTCGAAAACTGGAACGAAAACCGCATTGGGACAATGATTTGGATTTTGCATATTATGAAGATATTACACCACACCACAATGCAAAGATCATTGAAACTGAGATAGAGAAAGCTTTAAGGGAGAAAACATCTCCTCCTCAACCGATTTACAAAGCATATGACAGCTATTTTATTACGGATGAGATACGAAGAAAACTGCACAGCACATTCTTCTTTGAGTTTATAAAGGGGGCAGATCGAGGAAAATGCTGGTATCCCGATTCACGGTACTTATCTGTTCAATTCTTTGATGATTACAGGCTTTACGATACGTTGTTCTCTAAAGCACTTCCAAATTTTTCTTATTATGGACTGACACATGTATCACGTCTTGAATGGGAGAAGTTAAAAATAGTTGCACAAGAAACCGGAGGTATAGAAAGAGCATTGATTTTAGAACTTGAACCATGGGTGGAATCTTGTTACAAAACGGAGGATGTTTTTACAATTTATGGTATATAATTTCATTAATATATAGGAATTGTTGCTATATACTACTTGTGAGGTAAGAACATGCTATATGAAAACGATCCGTTGCTCGGAACTGTCGAAAAACGAAATCCATATGCAGCAGAATTCAATATTTATGACGACCATCTAACCACAAAAAAGAAATTTAAGGTAAGAATATATTGTGAAGAGGATAAAGCCGGGTATATAGGTTATGCAAATTTACGGGTTGAGAATAGCGCAGGCCTTTTTGATTATTGTATGGGAGAAGGCATAACAATTGAAGAGGCTTTGAAAAACACTTTGAATAGCCTTATCCGCCAAGTGAATGCGCTGGATTCAATTACGGATAAAAAATTTGAATGGATCGACAATACTTATAATGTGTGATGAATATTTCTATGAGAGGCGCCATATGAATGAATGGAAGACAATACAATTAGATCATATTCTCGCTATAGAAAAATGTGTCGGCGAATACAACGTAGAGGAAGAACTTGAAACTCCATGGTGTGGATTTAAGGTGAAAATCTTTGAGCGTCAGACGGGAGGTTTTCACGGTTATACGAATATTATTCTAAAAGATTCTACGGGAGAATTTGAACAAGGCAAAGGGGAGGGAGCAACTGCTGAAGAGGCCTTTATCAATACGGTACAGGACTTCTTTTCTAGATGTTTTCAAAAAGGGACAACAGGAGACAACATAACTTTCGCAGCATTTGACGATATTGCTGTATATGATTTCTAAATCTTTATGAGTTTTTCTGTGCCACACAAACTAACTTCCATTTTCCTTCCCTATCAGCCGTTATCTCCTTTTCCCATGAACATAGATGGTATTGGGAGGAGAGCGGAAAATCTGCTAGAAAATAGTTTGGAGGCCTTGTTTTGAAGAGAGGGGTAAGTTTTTGTATTCCCAATGAATGGGGAAAATATCTATGTGACGTGCTAAAACCTGTTATATGTACTCATCGGTTTTATTGGGAAATATATGATGACGAGGCATGGGAAAAAATAGATGGAGTAGAATTAGAACTTTTCAAGAAGAGGAAGTATATATCTGATGAATTTAACAGGTTAATTTCGTCGGGGGAGTATTATATCGTTTCCGGTAGGTTAGCCGCATATGATGTATTTGAAGGTTGTTCTAGTAAATTCTCTACATATGAAGACTTTCAGAAGAGTTGTTGCCAAATACTGTTATTTATAACGGATAGTATTTTTATAGAGATATATTGTAAAAACCCGCAATATACGAATATCCTTTATGAGAATGCGATCGAGAAAAATTTTTCGGCGATCGAATATATAACTGATGAAAATGATGGTCGTACAGAGTTTTAAGCAGAAAAGGACTTTCCTATCGTAAATTCGCAAACGGTGCATACGGCGCAGGAGAAGGCTATAACATGAAAGGGCTCACGCCCGTTCTTTCCGTCCCCGCCCAAGGCGATGCAGCAAGCACAACCAAATCTGCCATCATTGCCCCCGGGCAGCATTGATGTGCGCGAGCATCTGAATCAAGAACGCTCTGCTCTCGGCAGAGACACAGCAAAATTAATAAAAATTAGAAGCTGTAGTAAATGGTGTCAAGTATATAGTAGGTCTTACGGACGGAAACGTCGGTCAATTTTACATACCATCATTTGGAGGTCCCGCATGTTCATATGCAAATCATTCTTATTGGATCTTCGTTGTACGATATTAGATCTAGACAATATAGACCCTACAATCTTCACAGAAGTAACGGATATCGAAGGGATTAGAAAAATTGCTCAGTATGTTGACAAAGAATACTTAGAAGGTGCGATTTTACTAAGTTACTATGATGATCCAATATTGTCGTTTAGTGATTGGGATCCTATGGTATCTCTTTGGATATATTTTGCTATGGCCGTAGAAGAAATTTTAAATACCGGAGAAGCTCACTTCTGTATGCCGGACCACCCGGGGGATCTATCTTTCAAAGAACACCCGAGCGGCTTCATAAAGCTTCATACCGATTGGAACGATAAACGATATTGGCTGCCGGAAAAAGAGTTCTTAGGCGTTCTGTTACAGGGCGCAATTATTTTTTTCAAAACAACTGATGAGGGGTTGTGTCTCAACAGAAAATATATTAAATATATAAATTACTGCGAAGAATTACTTGAAAAAGTGCAAGAGCGCTTTCAGTGGGGCTATCATAGCTATCTTAGTCTCCCTAACGAATAAAATTCAAGAACGAGATTTCGGGAGGAATAGATCGTGGAACGAATTTCGGATAACGAAATGAGAGATATTTTGAGCAGCATCAACTTTGTGGAGCGCTACCAGGCACTCTGCATACCATATGCTATTGGTGCAAAGAACAGCTTTGAGAACTATGACAACAAACGCGTACTAGAGATTCTTTCGGAGGTGGG
>NZ_ALJR01000042.1:0-1745 GCF_000287655.1 Selenomonas sp. FOBRC9 | reverse complement strand
AGATCCGATTTACAGACTTTTCTTCACAGACTCGTTGAATGAAACGGACATCTTGAACAACCACCTGCGGCTTTTCTGTCACCTCCTTGACTTCTTTCTTTGTCTTCATTTGTTCCCTCCTCTAGTTTTGGAAAGAAGATGTTTAGGACTTCCTCCCGCGACAACGGAATCGCCTTTGCAATCGCCTGCGCCTCTTTGAGGGTGAATCCTTTCGTGCGCAGCTTATTGTTGAATGTCGTGAGCGGCATTCCGATCCTCTCATACACATTCCGATATACTAGGCCGCGCAGCTTTAGCGTTGCCTTGAGGAGCGGTATGTCAATCTCCATCCTCTCACCTCCTCTTTTCTTGTGGTATAATCCCCTTGAGCCCCCTAGATCGGAGGACATATGCGTTACGATCGACTTGCAAGAATCGGACTGACAGAGGAAGAACTCGCCAAAGAACTCTCTGCACAGCCCTTGACTGCTGAAACCATCGCTGCCGCCATCGCGCGCAACAACGCTGAGATAATGCGCCTTGTCAACGGCGCATTAGATTCACTCGCCGCTTCTATCGACAGAACGCCCGAACAGCGTCCTTAACCCGCCGAAACAACGTCTTTGGGGGCTCTTTTCTTTCGATAATTCGAATCTCAAACGTCGCTTCACCGACTTTGAGCTTGATAATGCGCCGCTTCTCTCCCTCCACATCCGCGATCGTGTTGTATCGGCACTCCGTCGAATTGTCCGTAAGACGGCGCGGCTCGCCATCCTCCCACACATCCAGCGTCCCAATCCACAAACCGTTAGTAATTACCTTCACGTCTGTCATCGTATTGCCTCCTCCTTTGGCACAAATCCCAAAAGCGCAAACCCCTTCACCACTTCATCATGCCCCCGTTCAGGAGACTCTTTCCCAACCACATAAGGCTCGATATCAAACCGCGCCCATGCCTCCATACCCTCAATACGAATCTCAACCTCCGTTTGACAGCACTTCTGCGGCATCTACGAATCCACCGTCTGTATAACCGCATTTTGTTCAAGCGATATCCGTACTGCAGTAAGTACGGTTTGCGCCTCGACGTATGAGAAGCCGTGAAGCAACGCTCCAATTTGCTTTGCGGCCTCTTTTTCTGTTTCACTCAGCGCCATTTTCTCGATGTCCTTGTTGAATGACATCCTCTCACCTCCTCTTTCTCCGCCTTGTGGGCGTACTTGCGTTTACACCTGAGCGTTCTTCAAAATCAAATCTTTTTGCGGCAGAACTTCACGTTTCACGAAGTTTGTGGGTAAAAAAATTTCATCAATTTTTACACCAAAATGTTTAGCAATGACGAACATCTCGTCCTGCTTAAACTGTGAAACCCCTTTTTCTTTATTTTGATATGTCCTAACATCAACGCCTATAAGGCGTGCAAGGCTCTCTTGCGATTCTTTTCGTGCCCGTCGGATCGCTTCAAGTAGGTATTGCATAATTTTCTCCTCCTTTCATCAACTTCATAATACAAGAAGTTTTAACTTATGTCAACATTTTTCTTGGTTCATGGTAAAATGAAGTGGGACAGAAAAAAAGGACAGGCAGCGCTCAATGTGTTACAATGTTTTCACCACAAAAACAGAACAGAAGGTGCTGCCATGTCCCATACTCATTCTACCACAACCACGCGCTCATATAAACACCTAGACCCATATCGGCGCGGACAAATTTTTGCCCTCCTATCCACCGGTATGTCAAAGACTGACATTGCAAAGCAGGTGAAG
>NZ_ALJR01000041.1:0-25056 GCF_000287655.1 Selenomonas sp. FOBRC9 | reverse complement strand
GCATTTGTGTCACAGTGCCGCGTGTAATCTCCCGATACAAGGTAGAGCGGGAGATCTTCACCTGCTTTGCAATGTCAGTCTTTGACATACCGGTGGATAGGAGGGCAAAAATTTGTCCGCGCCGATATGGGTCTAGGTGTTTATATGAGCGCGTGGTTGTGGTAGAATGAGTATGGGACATGGCAGCACCTTCTGTTCTGTTTTTGTGGTGAAAACATTGTAACACATTGAGCGCTGCCTGTCCTTTTTTTCTGTCCCACTTCATTTTACCATGAACCCAACACAAGCTTTGCCCCCGATGAGAAAAAAGAGCTTGATTTTTTCCCGGTGCCGCGTTATAATGTCCCTTGTCAGTCGTGGGGACGTAGCTCAGCTGGGAGAGCACCAGGTTCGCAATCTGGGGGTCGAGAGTTCAATCCTCTTCGTCTCCACCATCAACGACAGTCTACGGAGAAACCGAACGGTTTCTCCGTTTTTGTGTGTATGACAATAGATCACAGCGAGGACAAATAAATAGAAACCGGGCTTACACCGTCGGATTTCTCCGGCGATGCAAGCCCGGTTTCTATTGCTCAATGCTCATGAACGAGCCGCAGTGCCAGTTCTGCGTTGCGCGCGGCGAGTGTGCGCATCCGGGCGAGGAGTTCGCCGCTCGTCTCGGCGAAGCTGAGGCGCTCGTTCCATTTGCGCCGAACTTCTTTGAGGACGCTTGCGGTTGTGATGTCCTGCAGGTCGTTGACGGGTTTTTCGCCGATGGAGCGCAGGAAGCGGTCGACCTTTGGGTCGTACGAGATGCCGATCATGGGGACGCCCATGACGCCGGCGAAGATGAGTGCGTGCAGTCGCACGCCGATCATGAGATCCATGTTCGCGACGAGGGACAGGAGCTCGCTCGTCGTGTATTCGTCGGTGAGGACGGTGCACTCCTCATGTGTGCGGGCTGCCACGGTCTCTGCCGTGCGCACATCCTCGGGGTACTGCATGGGGAGAAAGACGACGCGCGCGCCGAGCTCGCAAACGACAGCGTCACTGATCTCGGCGAGCACTTCTTTATAATGCTGCCACCCCTGCCAGTCGCGCACGGAGATGCCGACGACGGGCTTTGCACCGTCTGCGCCGTAATGCGCAAGAATGGCGCGCCCCGCTTCGCGCCCGACGGGATGAATGCCGAGCACAGGGTCGGCGGTGCACTCCATCAGTGTGCGCGTGATGCCGAGCCGCCGCAGCTCCGCCATGGAGCCCTCGTCGCGCACGGTGATGAGCGACACGCGGTTGCCGAGCCAGCGCATCGCGCGGCAGGCAAATGCGCCCGTGACGGGACCGATCCCCTGCGCATAGAGCATGACGCGTTTCCCGAGGATCAGCGCGAGGAAGATCACCGCCATGTAGTAGTACAGACTGCGCCCACTCGTGACGTTCTGCAGGAGGCTCCCGCCGCCGCTGACGACGAGATCGGCGCGGCGCATGGCAGAGAAAATCGCCCCCGCGTCAAACGAGCCGATCGCCTCAACGCCGTGCCTGCGGCGCGTATCGACGGGATCGGCGGAGATCACCGTGATATGAAGTTCCGGGTCTAGGTCTCCGAGCACCTCCAGCATCGCCGCGAGCATCGCCTCATCGCCCGCGTTCTTCGCGCCGTAGTACCCCGATACGACGATCCGCTTCATCGGGTCAAATCCCCTCCGTTCCTTCGATCCCATAGTATTGGTTGTGTTCCCTCTGCATCATGCCACCTTGACCTTTTCCAGCAATCGGTTCCACGCCGCGACGAGCAGGACGAGCATGGCGCCGATTGCCCCCCCGAGCAGGACGCCGCCGATGCCTCGCACGAGCGACATCTCGATCGGCGTGCGCATGTGCGCAAATGTCTCGACCATCGAGCCCTGTGCGATGGTGGCAACGAGGACGAGTCCAAAGACGACCATCGTCTTCCAGCGCCGCGCCGCCGCATAAATGCCAAGCAGGAACGCAGGGTGTCCGATGAGAAATTCCTTCGTCCGCGGGCGCGCGTAGAACAGCTGCTCAAGGAAGGCGCGCAGTTTCAGCTCGACGCCCGGCACGGGCATCCCCGAGGTGTGTCCGCTGCGCAGAACGAGCACAACGAGCGCACCAAGGAGCACGAGCGCGCCGAGCAGCGAACCGACGCGCACAGGGGTGTCCAAAATCTCGCGCACCTGACCCATGACGCCTGCAGAGGCATCAAATCGTCCGTCAAAAATGTCAAACCGCTGCATGAAGGCGACGGCGACGAGGATCATCGGCAGGACAAAGGTCAGCTTGATCCCGCGGAAAATGTCGAACTCAAGGAAGTAGCGCGTATCGGCGAGCGCGCCCGAGAGATAGGACGCGCCGATCATCGAGAGCGCGCTTGTGATGGAGAGCAGTATCAGCCCCGCGACGATGATGCGCCATACGGGGGCGTCCTTTTGGAACCGCCTGCCGCGCAGGAGGTCGAGGAGGCCAACCATCGCGAGCGCGGGGAAGAGGTTGGCGCTCGCGAGCGCCGCGAGAATCCGAATTTTGCTCCCCGCGCCGAGCAGGATCGGCATCATCCCGATGAGCGCAGCGATGGCAAAGAAGAGCAGGACGGCGCGCCGCCTGCGGTTCAGTGCGGGCACAACGAGCGAGAGGTAGAGCACGCCCGCCGCCGCAACACCCATGATGACAAGAGCACGCAGGATGCGCGGCGGTTCGTAGGCGGCAAATGTCCCTGCTTTTCCAATTTTGAATCCGTGCGCACGCAGCGCCGCGCTCGTATCGGAAAAATACTTCATATTCGTTTCGAGCAGCGACATATTCGGCGCAGGATCTTCGTAGATGCGCAGGAGGTTGATGCGGATGTTGCGCTCCTCGTCCGTCGTCACCCATCGCTCAACGGCGGCGTCGATCTTGAGCTTGGTCAGCTCGTCCTTCGGGATGGAGTAGAGACGTGCGACATGATCGTAGCCGACGCCCTTTGCGATCTCCTCCATGCCCTGTTGGTTGTAAAACTGCAGCTGCGTCACGCCCTCGATAAGCCCGAGCGTTAAATTGCGCGCGCGCATCTCGTCGATGGTCGTTTGGAGTGCTTTCGGCGCGCCGAGCGTCTCCGTCCCCGAAAATACAATGTCCAAGACACGGATACCGTCGAGCCGCGCAAAGACCGCCCGCACGTCATCGGACGTTGCCGTATGATAGTTCGACGGACGCGCGATGACGTCGAACCCTGCCGCATTCACAGCGCGCAGCTCATCGCTCGGCAAGCCGATGTTGCGCTTTTCGAACGCCTCGTAATAGTCCTTGACCGCGATGACCTCGTCGCTTCCGACTGTGTGGACGGTCACGCGCTGTGCGCCGAACCTGCGGAAGAGATCGTCCTTGAGCTCTGCGAATGCCGCCGCATCATGCCCGACGATGTAGATCTCCGTCCCGACGATTTTCCCGTCCTCGACCATTGCGCGCCACAGCGGATTGGTCAGCATCCCCGCATGGTAGCGCGCGAGGATGTCTGCGCCCGTGAGTGCAACCGCCTTGCCGTTCACGTTGAACTTCTTAAACGTCGTCTCGTAGACGGCGAGCGATGTGATGCCCGCGTCCTTCGCACGCGCGAACACCTCGTCCGCGGACAGTCCCTCGCGCGCGGCGAGCTCCAAGAGCCCCTCATAGTCGATGGCGAGCTCCACCGTACGGCTCTCCTCCTCGACGGCGTGGCGCTGCATACCGATGACAAGCGAGGCAATAAGTCCAATGAATATGGCTGCGAGCAGCACGGGATGATAGTGAAATTTCTTCATGAACCTTCCTTCTCCGCTGCGAAAATCACGGTGCGTCTTTACCCGCCGTCACGATAACGACATCATCGCGCGCCTCTACGCTCCGAAAGGTAAGCCCGAGGGGGAGCGCATCGGCACGCGCGACAACGACGTCGGGAAACAGGGAGTCGAGGCTGAGCGTATTCATGCCGCGCCCGCGCGCCGAAATGCGGCGAATCTTGTAGTAAAGATCGCCCGAAACGACCTCGAACGCGCCCTCGAGCGTCACGTCAAAGATCTGCCCGAGCGCCTTGGTCTTTGCGGTCGCGGTAACGCCCGCAGGCGTTACGGTCACGGCGACATCCTCGAATTTCCCCGAGGATTTTGTAATCAGCTCGCGGATCGCCTCCGCGTCGATCACGCCGCGCAGCTCCGCCGTCTCGGCAGAGGTGAGGACAGCCTTGTGTTCTGTCAGGAGCGTCATGGGTGCGATGTGCAGCCCTGTTCCCGTAATGGTGAGCTCGCGGACAAAGATTTTGCCGATGCGCCCTTGCCGCATGACGCCGTCCACCGCACCGATCTCACCGAAGATGAGACGCGGGCTGTCCGTGATGGAAATCTGCACGTCCTCTGCCGCTGTCTGCTCACGCAGGGCATCAACGATGAGGTTCGTGGCGAATGCAGGGAGGGCGAGCATCGCCCCTGCGGCGATGATAACGACGATGAGCAGTGTGACGGCGGCTTTCCACATGGGAGCGTCCCTCCTTTGGGTATTTTGTGGGATGAATGCGCGGCGGTGTCTTTGGGTCGTGGGCGCATATCGACGTCGCTGTGCAAGCGAGGTATGCAACGTATAGCGGCTCAGGGTATCTTTCTCGCTGCTGCGCAAATGAGGCATTTTTTCGGCATCTCCGGTTCGCAGACGCATTCTTGTCGCTGCGCAAACGACGTGCGCGTCACCGACGGTATGCTCAGATACTGCGCCGCACCACCCGGCGGTCTATCATGCGCCGGGCAGTGCCGCGGCGCGCCGACATTCCGACTAAAAGAACGATCCGGAGCACGCCGCCCCTATGGGGTAAAAGCTCCGCGACGGCGATATGCGCCCCCTCACCGTGCGATAGGTAACGGCGATACGGATTCGCACATCATGTACGGCACGATGTCACGCGCCCTGTATCTCATCACGGCGGCGTAACGTATTGCCTTCGAAATAACGCCGCTAGGCGCTCCCCCCATGCCACGATGTGAGATAGAAGCCCTTATCAAGCCGCAACCTAAGCGACGTGCAAGCTTGGATGCAGAGCAAGGAACAAGAAAAATACAAGCGAAGTCGTAGTTAAAAACCTACTACGAGCGCAGTATTTTTCGCAGTGACACAGCTATGCGCCAAGATCGCACGCCGCGCCCCCGTCATACCGCAACATAAGTGCCGCGGAAGTTTCGATGCATAACTAGGAAGTGAGGAGAACGCGAGGAAGGCGTAGATGAAACCTACGTCGACCGCAGTATTTTTCGCAGTGACACAGCTATGCGCCAAGATCGCACGCCGCGTCTAAAAGTCGTGGTTCGCCTTTGCATTAAGATACGCCCTAATAAACGGATCAATCTCCCCGTCCATAACCGCCTGTACGTTGCCGGTCTCGGCGTTCGTGCGGACGTCCTTGACCATGGTATACGGCTGGAATACGTAGGAGCGAATCTGACTGCCCCACTCGATTTTTTGCTGGACGCCTTCGAGTTTGGCGAGTTCCTCTTCCTTTTTCTCCTGCTCCAACTCAAAGAGCTTTGCGCGGAGCATCTTGAGGCACTGCTCCTTGTTTTGAAGCTGCGAGCGTTCGTTTTGGCACTGGACAACGATGCCCGTCGGCTCGTGCGTCATGCGGACGGCGGACGAGGTCTTATTGATGTGCTGTCCGCCCGCACCGCTCGCGCGGTAGTAGTCGACGCGCACGTCGTCCATGTCGATGTCAACCTCAACGGCATCGTCGATCTCGGGCATGACGTCGCACGCGGAAAACGAGGTGTGCCGCCGCGCCTGCGAGTCAAACGGGGAGATACGGACGAGACGATGGACGCCTTTTTCGGATTTCAAAAAGCCGTAGGCATTGTGCCCCTTGATGAAAAGGCTCGCGGACTTGACGCCCGCCTCGTCGCCCGGCTGGAGGTCGGCGGTCTCGACGGTAAATCCGTGCCGCTCCGCCCAGCGCCCGTACATGCGCAGGAGCATCTGCGTCCAGTCCTGCGCCTCGGTGCCGCCCGCGCCCGCGTGGAGCGTGAGGATGGCGTTGTTCGCGTCATATTCGCCCGAGAGGAGCACCTCAAGTTGGAGTGTCTCCAGTCCCTCAGCGATGAGGTCAAGCTCTGCCCGGATGTCCCCCTCCATGGAGGGATCGTTTTCCTCAATGCCCATCTCGTAGAGGGTTTCGGCGTCTTCATATTTCGCGGCGAGCGCTTTGTAGGTGTCGACGCCGCCCTTGAGTCCCGCGAGTTCTTGATTGACTTTTTGCGCCGCCGCCGCGTCGTCCCAAAAGGTTGGCTCGCTCATTTTGTATTCGAGCTCGGCGATTTTTTCCTCTTTCGCAGGGATTTCAAGGGAAATGCGCATCTGATCCAGCTTTTCGCCCAAATCATTGAGTGTTGGTTTCAGATCTTCCAGCATGTTGTTTCTTTCCTAAAGTAAAATCAAAAATATTCTTTTCCCTCACAGGGAGGATCTATAGTGAACTGTAAGCTTGGATGCAGAACAAGGAACAAGAAAAATACAAGCGACGTCGTAGTTAAGAGCTACGTCAAGCGCAGTATTTTCCGCAGTGACACAGTTATGCGCCAAGATCGCACGTCATACCGTACCGTGAGTGATGTGGAAGTTTCGATGCATAGCTAGGAACAAGGAGGTCGCAAGGGAAGGCGTAGTTAAGACCTACGTCGACCGCCGCGACCGACACAGTGACGACGCTAGGCGCGAAAATCCCGCGTCACGCCTTCCCATGGCAGTTCTTGTATTTCTTCCCACTCCCACACGGACACGGATCATTCCGCCCGATCTTCTTGCCGTCCTCGTCCTTTTCGGCGCGAGCTTCTGCGGGTGCGCTCTCGCCGCCGTGCGAGGTGCGCGCGGTGCGCAGGTGATCCTCGAGTTTTGACCGCTCGCGCGCGAGGAGTTCATGTGCGCGCTGTGCGGCGGCGGGATCGGCGACGGGCGCGGGTGCGGGCGTGCCGTCGGGCGCAACATTACTCTGCATGGGCGGCGCGGTCTGCGGGGTGACGATGCTCACATGGTACATGAGGTTCGCGATCTGATCCATGATCGAGGCTTCCATCGCTTCGAACATCTCAAGTGCTTCGATCTTGTACTCGACGAGCGGGTTGCGCTGTCCATAGGCACGCAGGTTGATGCCCTCACGCAGCATATCCATGTGGTCGAGGTGATCCATCCACTTTTGATCGACGACGCGGAGCATGACGACCTTCTCAAGCTCGCGCATATTCTCCTCGCCGAACATGAGCTCACGGTTCTTATACCCCTCCTCGGCAAGCTGTTCGAGGAGTTCTTGGATCTCGTCGCGCGCGAGCGCTTCGAGTTCTTCCTTTTTCAGCCTGCCCTGCGGGGCGTAGACCTTCTCCGCGTCCTCGATGAGGGCGTCGAGCTGCCACTCCTCGGGATAGAGCTTCTCGTTCGCGTACTGCGTCATCTCGTCCTTGATGATGTGTTTGACCATCGCGAGGATGTTCTCGCGCAGATTCTCCCCGCACAGGATCTTGCGCCGCTCGCCGTAGATGACTTCGCGCTGCTGGTTCATAACGTCGTCGTATTCGAGGACGTGCTTGCGGATGTCAAAATTGCGCGCTTCGACTTTTTTCTGCGCGTGTTCCACCGAGCGCGTGATGATGGCGTGCTCGATCGGCTCGTCCTCCTCCATGCCGAGCTTGTCCATGATGCTCGCGATGCGGTCGGAGGCAAAGAGACGCATGAGGTCGTCTTCGAGCGAGAGGAAAAATTTCGACGCGCCGGGGTCGCCCTGACGCCCGGAACGCCCGCGGAGCTGGTTGTCGATGCGCCGCGACTCGTGCCGCTCCGTGCCGACGATGAAGAGTCCGCCGAGTTCCTCGACGCCCTCGCCGAGCTTGATGTCCGTGCCGCGTCCCGCCATGTTCGTCGCGATCGTGACGGCACCCTTTTGCCCCGCGTTTGCGACGATCTCGGCTTCTTTTTCATGGAATTTCGCGTTGAGCACGACGTGCGGAATGCCGTTTTTCCTGAGAACGTTCGACATCTCCTCGGACTGCGTGATGGACGTCGTGCCGATGAGGACGGGCTGCCCCGACGCGTGGATGTCCTTCACCGACTGCCCGACTGCGCGGTATTTCGCCGCCTTCGTCTTGTAGATGACGTCGGGATGGTCGATGCGCTGCACGGGTTTATTCGTCGGGATGACGATGACCGGCAGCTTGTAGATCTTGAGGAACTCGTTCTCTTCGGTCTTTGCCGTGCCCGTCATGCCCGCGAGTTTTTCATACATGCGGAAATAGTTCTGGAACGTGATGCTCGCGAGCGTCTGTGACTCGCGCTGAATCTTCACGCCTTCCTTTGCCTCGATCGCCTGATGCAGACCGTCCGAGTAGCGGCGTCCCTCCATGAGACGACCCGTGAATTCGTCCACGATGACGATCTCGTCGTTCCGCACGACATAATCACGGTCGCGGTGCATGAGCGCCTTGGCGCGCAGCGCGGCGGTGAAGCAGTGCGAGAGCTCGATGTTCTCGGGCGCATAGAGGTTTTGGATGCCGACGAGTTTTTCGATCTTTGGCACTGCGCTGTCGGCGGGCGCGACGGTCTTTTGCTTCTCGTCGACGGTGTAGTCCTCGCCCTCCTTGAGGTGGCGCACGGCGTTTGCCATGACGGCGTAGTTGTCCGTCGACTTCGTTCCGGGGCCGGAGATGATGAGCGGCGTGCGTGCCTCGTCGATGAGGATGGAGTCCACCTCGTCGACGATCGCGTAATGCAGATCCCGCTGTACCATCTGCCCCTCCGAGAGCACCATGTTGTCGCGCAGATAGTCAAAGCCGAACTCGTTGTTCGTGCCGAACGTAACGTCCGAGGCATACGCCGCCTTGCGCTCCGGGAAATCCATGTTGTGTGCGATGAGCCCGACCGAGAGCCCGAGGTAGCGGTAGAGTTTGCCCATCCACTCGCTGTCGCGCCGCGCGAGGTAGTCGTTGACCGTGACCATGTGAACGCCGCGCCCCGAAAGCGCGTTGAGGTAGACCGCCGTCGTCGCGACGAGCGTCTTGCCCTCGCCCGTGCGCATCTCCGCGATGCGCCCCTCGTGCAGACATATGCCGCCGATGAGCTGGACGTCGAAATGCCGCATCCCAAGCACGCGCCGCGACGTCTCGCGCACGACCGCAAATGCCTCGGGGAGAATCTCCTCGAGCGGGGCGCCGTTATCGATTTGCTCACGGAACCTGCGTGTATAGCCTGTCAGCTTATCGTCCGTCAGGTTCGTCATCGCGGGTTCGAACCCGTTGATTTGATCGACGATTTCGCGATACCGCGCAATTTCCTTATCATTGTTGTCGCCAAGAAAACGCTTCAAAATGGAAGATATTCCAAACAAGTGGTTTCACACTCCTAATGATTATATCCGATCGAAAGACAATATCCGCCTTATTATAGCACAAAGCCCCCGCCTTTGCACAAAAAGTTCAATATCTAAAGTTGAAGTGAGCTCCTGAAAAGCGTATTCAAGTTTAATCGAAATCATTTATGAATTGAATTAATTCAAGTTATGTGTTATTATCATGAAATAAAGGAGGTGTATATATTAACATCTATGTATTCTCTCAGGAAGTACATTATAGAAGGTTTCTAAATTTTTTCGATGGAAACACAGTTAGAACTGAAGAAATGGAGTTGAATCAATGGATGCAGCAATGCTCACATTAGGCGTTCTCGCCGTCGCGGCACTTCTTTTCGCCACCGAAATTATCCCGCTCGCCGTCACCGCCATGGGCGCGGCGATCGCACTCGGACTTTTGGGCGTCCTCACGCCCGCGCAGGTTTTTTCCGGCCTGTCAAATTCCACCGTCGTCCTGTTCGCCGGCATGTTCATCATCGGCGCGGCAATGTTCCAGACCGGACTCGCGCAAAAAATCGGTATCGCCGTCGTCAAGAAGTCGGGCAGTGACGAGCGTCCGCTCATGGCGGCACTGATGCTCATCACTATCGTGCTGTCCTCGGTCTCGTCGAACACCGCGACCGTCGCGTGCCTCATGCCCGTCGTCATCCAGATCTGCGCCGCGGCAAAACTGCCCGTCTCCCCGCAGCTCATGGCGCTCGCCGTCGCGGCGAATGTCGGCGGCACGATCACGATGATCGGCACCCCGCCGAACATCCTCATGAGCGCCACGCT
Organism: Selenomonas sp. FOBRC9; assembly: GCF_000287655.1. Classification (NCBI taxonomy): domain Bacteria; kingdom Bacillati; phylum Bacillota; class Negativicutes; order Selenomonadales; family Selenomonadaceae; genus Selenomonas; species Selenomonas sp. FOBRC9. The sequence continues at coordinate 14,909 of NZ_ALJR01000041.1, read as the reverse complement.
TCAGGCGACAGGGCTTGAGCCGTTCGGCTTCTTCGAATTCGCATGGATCGGCGTGCCGCTCTCCATCGCGGGCATGATCTACATGCTGACCATTGGGCGCAAGCTCTGCCCGCGCCACATGGTCGACTCCGACACCTCCGACGGCAGCGGCGCAAAGGAAGAGGCAAAGGACACACGCAAGATGATGATCTGCGCCGCGATCCTCCTCGGCGTCGTCACCGCCATGGTTCTTGAAAAAGATATCCACGTCCCCATGCAGATGTCCGCCATCATCGGCGGTCTCCTCTGCGTCCTCACCGGCTGTCTGAATGAAAAGCAGGCATACGAGGGCATCGACTGGACGACCATCTTCCTCTTCGCCGGGATGCTTCCTCTAGCGAGCGCGATGGAAAAGAGCGGCGCGGGCGCACTCATCGCGAACTTCGTCGTCGGGCTGATGGGCGACGCCCCCTCCCCGTACCTCATCGTCGTCGCCATGTTCATCCTCTCGTGCGGTCTCACGCAGTTCATGTCGAACACCGCGGCGGCGGCGCTGCTGGCGCCGATCGCCATCTCCATCGCGCAGTCCATCGGCGTCTCGCCGTACCCGGTCGTCATGGCGATCGGCATCGCGGCATCCTGCGCATTCACGACCCCGGTCGCGACCCCGCCGAACACGCTCGTGCTCGGCCCCGGCAAATTCCGCTTCATGGACTATGTGAAGATCGGACTGCCGCTCGTCTTTGTATCGCTCATCGTCTGCGTCGCGATCATCCCGCTCGTGTGGCCGTTCAAATAAAAACATCCCATTATTATAATTGGAGCACACATATCGACCCCGCCGAGGTGTAATGCTTCGGCGGGGTTTTCTGCCGGGCATATATGAGGCAGGCACCTATAAAACAGGCACAAAAAAGCTCCCGGGGGAAAATCCTCGGGAGCATTGATTTTACTGGCAGAGAGGGTGGGATTCGAACCCACGGTGGCTCATCACCACACTTGATTTCGAGTCAAGCACCTTCGACCACTCGGACACCTCTCCATCGCGATTGCGACATGTGGCATTATAGCACACGCGCGGGCGCATTGGCAAGGAATTTTTCCGCAAAACACGCCCGAACTCGCCTCCCCCACGATTTCACAGAATACTAATCCCGGCTTCATCCTCCTTTATCCTTTCTTTGCGATATTGCTAGAGAAAGCATAAGCACAAATATTGCCAAGGAGGTTTCTCTATGCATCTATTAAAATCCGGCATCTGCGCACTCCTCGTGTGTGCGCTCGCGCTCATCTCGCTCCCCGCAGCGGAGGCGGCGACTGACTGGAACGGCGGGAGCATCCGCGCCGAGGGGACGGGTATTGCCCCCGCGCGCACCGTCAGTGCCGCACAGGCACGTGCGCTCGCCCGACGTGCTGCTATTGCCGACGCCTACCGGGCGCTCGCCGAGCAGATTCAGGGCGTGGACGTCGATGCCACGACCACCGTTGAGAACATGATGGTCGCAAACGACACCGTCCGCACCCACGTCAGCGCCCTCGTACGCGGCGCACGTATCGTAAGTGAAAAAGCGCTGAAGGACGGTGCCTACACCGTCACCCTCGAGGTTCCCGTCTTTGGCGTCGGTTCACTCGCAAGCTCCGTCTTTACACGGAACGAAACGCGTGCACAATGGGTATCTCCCGACAGCGTCTATGAGCCCTACGACGGCGGACGCGGCTACGACACCACGGGATACGGCACCTACACAACACCTGCCGCGCCCGCACGCCGCACCCCCTCGACCAGTTCCGCTGCAAGTGCGCCTTCCGGACGTGCCGTCGGCAGCTATACGGGTCTCATTGTCGACTGCCGCGGACTTGGTCTGCGTCCCGTCATGAGCCCGGTCATCAAGGCAGACAACGGACGTCCCATCTACGGGTACAAGAACCTTGACAGCGACAAAGTTGTGCAGAACGGAATGGCGGGTTATGTCCGCAGCGAATCCGACGCGACGCGTGCGGGACGCAATCCGCTTGTCGTCCGCGCTGTCGCCGTAGATGCGGGGGCAAATCCCATCCTCTCCGCCGACGATGCGCGCCGCGTTCTGATCGAGAACGGAGCAAGCGGCTTCCTCGACGCCACCAACGTCGTATTCATCCGCTGACCCTTTCTGCCGATACACCTTCCTCTGCAAAATCCTCTGTAAAATGTGACCTTTGTCACGAAATCTACAGAGGGTTTTGTGTTATAATAAATAAGTATTATGAATTAAGGAGGGAACTTTTTATGAAACTGAGTGCAAGAAACCAGCTCAAGGGCAAGGTTGTATCAATCGAAAAGGGCGCCGTCAACGGCATCGTCGGCATTGAGCTCAAGGGCGGCGACGTCATCAGTGCGACCATCACTCTCAGCGCCATCGAGGAGCTCGGGCTCACAGTCGGCGGCGATGCATACGCTGTCATCAAGGCGACGTCCGTCATGGTCGGCGTCGATCACCACCACTGCAAATAAAACTGCCGTGCTATAACGGCATACAAAATCCCCCTGCACCATACGGGCAGAGGGATTTTTTGTACAGGATTTTCGGAGTAACAACGCTAGGCGTCAAGATCCCATCTTTTATACCATAACCTGAGTGAAGCAGAAGTTTGGATGCAGCGCACGCGGAATGAGGAGAACGCGAGCGGCGGGGCAGAAAAAACTGCTCCTAGCGAATCGTTCGACGACATGACACAGCGATGCGTCAAAATCCTGCTTCATGCCTTCCGGCGCGGGGGGCGGGGATGGTAAAGGCTCCAATTCCCCCGAATCGCTGCAAACCGAATCAGGAGTGCCAGCGTAAAGGCAAGCCACGAATTAACCTCTACGCCGAGCACAGGGCGCAGGAGGCAAAATACAAACGCGCCCGCAAGCGATGCCCCCGCATAGACCTCCGCATAGAGCACAATAGGCATCCGCGAGGCTAGTACATCGCGGATCATCCCGCCCCCGACCGCCGTGATCGCAGCGAGCAGGATCGGCAGAACAAAGCTGCCCTCCGGCACAAAACGAATCCCCGTCAACGTCCCCGTGACCGTGAACGCCGCAAGTCCGATCGTATCCGACACATTGAACACCGTGAGGAGACGCCGGCGCCGCAGCCGATGAAGCGCCGTCCATTGGTAGAGCAGACAGGTGATAACGGCAACACCGACCGACAGGAGGAAATTGGTCGTATCGCGCAGCGTCATCGGCGGCGTAATCCCCACGAGCAAGTCGCGAATCATCCCGCCTCCAACCGCCGTAGCGAGAGCAAGCACCGAGATGCCAAAGATATCCATCCGCCGCGAAATCCCGACCAGCGTCCCCGACACCGCAAACGCAATCGTCCCAATCATATCAAACAGTCGCCAAAGCGCCGCAGCATCCACAAAAGTACCTCCTGTCACTATGTAAGATTTGACATCAATCGTCTCTTATCGTATAATATGCCTAGAAAAGGTGCTCCGGCAGACGGTCAGCCCCAAATCTTTTATACGGAAAAGTAACCGCCTAAAGTTGTGAGCTAGGGGCGGTTACTTTTTTGTTAAGAGTACGACAAGGACGATAAAAAGCAACAGTGTTACATTTGTCTCGTTCATAGCACCCATCCCCTCAAAATTAGGGGCAAGATTTGACCGCCTACCGCTGTGGCAGCACTTCACAAACCATTATATCAGCACAAAGACACGTTGCGTACGTGTCTTTTTATTTGCGTACGGTGTGACGATGGTAAGCTCTAAAACCGACGTCAACCGCAGTATTTTTGCAGTGACACAGCGAGGCGCGAAAATCCCGTGTACGTCATACCGTAACCTGAGTGACGTGCAAGATTTGATGCAGGGCTAGGAATGAGGAGAATGCGAGCGACGGCGTAGTAAAAAGCTACTCCTAGCGAAGCATTCGACGATATGACAACGCCATGCGCAAATATCGCACGTCACATCTCAGTCTTGGGTGAAGAGATACAGTATAGTCTCAATCGGCGTCAACATCCCCGTCACCTGTGACCGCGACGATGCCGCGACGAGGTTCCCTTCCATATCGTAGACCGCGCGCTCAAGCGTCAATCGGTACGTCTCTCGTTGGTCACGTACTTTTGCCCCGGAGATACGGTACGCATAGAGCATCGTCGCACCTGCCTCCTGCGCTGCCGCTAGGTGCTCCTCCAGCTCCGACAGCAGCCCCGTCTCAGAGAGACCGCTCCCTGTCGCTGAGAAAACCGTTGCCGCATTACGCGCATAGAGCGCATCGCGCAGAAGCGCCTTCATATACGGCGCATCCGCCTCGAGCACGCCCTCCACATCCACTGCGATCGGCGCAACATAGACCGTCTGTCCCGCCGCCCGATTCGGCTGTGCTGCGAGAAAGAGAAAGCTGTCCGTCCCCGTGCTGTCATAGAGCTGCCGAATCGCCGCATCCACATACACAATCATCGCATGGGGGAACGCCGCCACCGAGGGCGCGGGATGCCACGCGATCCTCTCACCAAACTGCCGAAACCCGAGCGGCGCCGCGAGCAAATCCTTCATCGGATCGCCCTGCATCACCACCCGATGCAGCGTAAACTTATCTGCATATGCGCGCACAAACGCCGCATTACCAAGCGCAGGCGAGCCAAACGTCACCACCTCAAGCTGCGCGGGCGAAACGCCCATATCCGCGAGCCGTGCCGCCGCGAGGGTTGCCGCCGCCCCGCCGAGACTGTGCCCCGTGAGATAAATCTTTGCCGACGGATGCGCCCGCAGCTCCGCCGCAATCACCTCCCCCGCCGTACGCCCGCCGTATTCATCGAGCATGTCGGTAAAAAGTGCCGCCTGCGTATAGTCCAGGAAGCCGCGATGCACAAGCGGCGTCTCTTTGCGGTCAGAAATAGGTTCATTCGCCGTCTCCAGGAACTCCGTCGACGTCTGCCCGCCGAACGCCGCACGCCCCAGGCGCAGATCCGTCCACACATCACTGCCGCGCTCCGTCCCCGGGAACGAAAGAAGATGCGTCTCGCTGCCGTCCGGCGCCATCCGCACCATATGGAAGAACCGCCCCACCGTCCGGCGTCGTCCCGGCGTCTCATAGCCCTCAATGCGCCAGCCCGCTGCGACGAGCCGTGCCCGCAGCATCTCGGAGAGCTCCCCGCTGTACGCCGCCTCCGATGCCGCGGCCGTCACAAAAAGGAGCGACGGCAGATCGGACGGCACAGCAAGCGCACGCTGCGGCATGCCAATGACAACGAAAAAGACAATGCATAATAGAACTCGTGCAAGCATGTTCCGCTCCTTCGCCGCTTTCATCACATCAATGATCTCCTCGTTATCGCCCCGTCAAATTCATACCGACTATATTTTCATATACTTTTTCCATTTTGTCAATTTCAATCGCAATCGTGCATCGTCTCCCCCTCCCCCTAACCGCAAAGCAGTGATTTTCCCATGATCCGTTGGCAATCCCCGGATCTTTATGGTAAAATCGATGAATTAACGATGCTCCCCGGCAGGCGGCGCTCCATAGCGTCTACAAAAAACGATCGATACACTTTGCATAACGTCAGATACCGGTATCATACGCATCACGCAGAATATCATCTTGACAGTAAGGAGCTATTATGAACGTTCCATCCGGTGCACGCTCACGCGAGGCGCGCATCCTGCGCACATCCTACATCGGGATTGCCGCCAACATCCTCCTCGTCATCGTCAAAGCTGCCGTCGGCACACTCGCCGGCTCTCTTGCCCTCGTCACCGATGCGGTCAACAACCTGTCCGACGTCATTTCATCCATCATTACCATCGCGGGGACAAAGATGGCGGGCAAATTGCCGGATGCAGAACACCCCTTTGGTCACGGGCGCCTTGAGTACATCACCGCCCTCATCATCGGCGCGATCGTCCTTGCCGCCGGGATCGGCGCCGCCGCAGAGTCCGTCGAAGGCATCCTGGATCCTACGCCGGTCGAATATTCCGCGGGCTTTGTCCTCATCATTATCATCACGATCATTGCAAAAGTATTCCTTGCCAATTACACGATCAACGTAGGGCAGGCAGTGCATTCGGGCGCGCTCAAAGCCGCCGGCATCGACGCCAGAAGCGACGCCCTCATCTCCGTCGTGACGCTCCTCTCGGCAGCCGCTTATTTCCTATGGGAGCTCAATATCGACGCCTATGCGGGCGGTCTCATCTCCCTTGCCGTTATCAAAGCAGGGCTTGACATCCTCAAAGAAACCGGCTCCATACTCCTCGGAGAGCGTGTCGACAGCGAACTCACGAAAGAGATTTATGATAAGGTGCGCTCCTATCCCTTCGTCTTAGGCGCGCATGATTTACGGCTCAACAACTACGGCCCCGATTCCTACCTGGGTTCCATTCACGTAGAGCTCGACGGCAGCAAAACCTTGAGCGAAACCTATCCCCTGCTCTTCCAAATCGAGCGAGACCTCCTCAAAGAATTTAACTGCATCGTCACCGTAGGATTCTACGCCATCGATTTCACCTCGCCGAACACAAAAAAGGTACACGACATCTTAGCGCGTCATGCCGCCGCACAGAAAGCAATCGCCGGCTTTCACGGCATCTGCCTCTACGACAGCCGCAAAGAACTCTTCTTCGACGTCACCTTCCACTTTGGCTATGACTACCGCCCTATCCTAAACGCCATCCGCAGCGAAGTCTCCGCCCTTTTTTCGGGCTATAAAATCATCGCACGACCGGACATCAACTATGCCGACGGAGAGTATTGACCTTTATTCCACCGACAAATTACGCAATAAAAAGCTGTAACAAAAGTGTTTTTTGGCACTTCCGTTACAGCCCTTTTTGTATATTAGAGGTACGCCGCCGTGGATCGTTAATAGACCGCAATTAAATTTCTTCTACCACTTTAATATGGTCATCGCCACATTATGTATCCAATCACCACGCGTACATGTAAATAATCGCATATTTTGATCATATTGAACAAACCACCGCCGTGGGTCACACTCCGTAAACTCCAATTGATTTTTTTGATGCAAAATAGCGTAATATGCCGCCGTATCGAAAGGAATCTGCGTTAAAGAGCGCAGTCGTCTTCTAGCCGTTACCGATGCACTTTGCCCGGTGATAGAAAATCCCTTCGTACGAATGATGATGCAAGGTTCGGTCGTAAGCGCTAAAATGCGATTAGCACAGGCATATTTGGACACACAAAAATGCCGCGCAAGACCGGTCACAAGCGTATAGTCAAGCGGAGCTCCACTCATCAAGATACGCATCTGTTCGGCGGGCATCAGCAGCGCAGCCGCAAATTGGTTGGCGGCAACTTCTTGTGGGCGATGCGGCTCTTCCATATCTTTCAAAGAACACCAAAACCCAACTTGCCCGGATCCCTGAATGTCCGGTTGATGCTCCAAAAAATGATGTCCCAATTCATGGGCAAACGTAAAATTGATACGCCCCGGATGCGCAATCGCAGTATTCAGCAAAATTACTTTTCGAGTGCCCTTGAAAAGGAGCGCTCCGCTAAATCTTTCATCATCAGGCAGAACTTTCCGCCCCACCTTGATATGCTGCGCAGACGCAATCTCATCCAAATGAAGCGCCGGAACATCCGAGATGCTCATAGCGGCTAATACATACTTTGCTGTAGCCTCCGTATCAGAACAAGCCCTCATTCCTCATCCTCTGCAAACAGATCATTCATCGCCTGTATTGCTTCTTTAGAAAGGTTCATCACATCGCCGCGCGCCGCCAAGCGCATTCCCTCCTCCTCATGAGGAATAAAAGGCAATCGCTTTGCGTCCATATGGTTTTCCACGGGATCGGTATCGACGGTTTTTAGGGTATCACAAAGCCCCATGAGGATATCTACTTTGTCTACAATGCGTTGTTGTTCAGCAAGGGGTGGAAGAGGAAACAATATATTAGAAATTGCTTGATTACTTAAATTTGCTATATTTGTCGTTTGTTTTGCATGTGATGAAAATATCCCACTCCTATAAAAGAATTGAAACACGTAATATGAATATTTTATATTTATATTGGAAACCTGCGGTCGAATTACGGTCAGAAATCCTCCAAATGTCATTTTAGTGTTTCCGAGCCAAAAGCAACTCTTTCCCACAAGCTCCTTTGAGTTTGCTGCTGAAACAAGGATATCATAATCAGAGAGCCATTGATATTCTCTTTTTACATATTGTTCAGGAACGAATACATCCGCATAAGGGTTATATTCTTTTTGTACAGACCCTGTTGTTGCGCATCGTATCCCTGATTGAAATGGACTCGCCGATTTTACAGTTCCCGGAAATGTAATTCCACGAAATAAATCATGGATGCTTCCAACTCTACACCACCTCCATCCCTCCGGCAGTTCATAGGGGATTTCATCCTCTGTGATCGGAGGAAGCGGTTTGAGCTTTTTTATTTTCCCCTCTTGAACGAGCCGTTCCTTTTCTCCTCGGATGCGTTCGAGTAGTTTCGAGGCAGGTTCTTCACGCGGGTCTTGCAGGACGAGCTGCCCCTCTACCGCCGCCTGCAAAATAGACTTTGGAAGACGTTCTACAAATCGCTCGTCGAGCGCATCGAGATCTTTCTCAGCGCGCTCCAGTTCATCACACTGCAGCATCAATACATCGAGTTTATCCACAATGCGTTGTTGTTCGGCAAGGGGAGGGAGTGATACCAAAAGGTGTTTCAATGATGTACCATTTACGTTAGGTTGTCCGGTTCCTATTGCTTGAATTCCAATTTGTCTCCAGTAGAATGGACTTTGTAAATAATACTTTATATATTGTTCATTGACTACTTGTGATAAAATAACGCGAATAAGATACGAGGCAAATATTGATGCTACGCCCTCTTCTACAACAATGTATGTTTTTCCAACAGTTCCCCCCGTGCGGGCAATCAAAATATCTCTTTTATGGAGTCCATATTCCTCTGCTATTTTCATTGTAACAGTACAATATGGCACACACTCCCATTTGACCTTATCATTTTGTATATCTGTTATTCGAAGCAATCGAATATTTCCATAAGTACTGGCTGATGTAGTAAATCCATAATGTATACGCTGACTCAGATGATCTAGCCTACACCAACACCACCCCTCCGGCAATTCATAGGGGATTTCATCCTCTGTAACTGGCGGAAGCTGTTTGGTCTTTTTTATTTTTCCTTCTTGAACGAGCCGTTCCTTTTCTCCCCGGATGCGTTCGAGTAGTTTGGAAGCATGTTCTTCACGCGGGTCTTGTGGAACGAGTTTTCCTTCTACTGCTGCCTGTAAGATAGAACGCCGCAGCTCGGCAGCTTTCATGATACATTCTCCTGCTTCATTTCATTACCGATACGGTTTAATATACTTTCAATCCGATCGGAAATAACTGCCCGTTCATGCAAATATTGTGCAATGAGTTCCTCGGGCGATAAAATATCTTCATCCTCCTGAGGGAATCCACAGAAATCTAAGCTATATTCTGCGTTTACAATATCTTCTATCTGGACGAATTGGGCGACCGCACTCTCTTGTCGCTCCTCCCACCAGTCGCGCACAGGCTGAAAATGCGCATCCAGCATCGGACGGGTTTTTGAGAAATGTTTATACCCTTCGGGCATCTCCAACCGGTAAAACCATACGCCGGTTTTCGTCGGTCTTCCCTTCCGGAAGAAGAGGAGGTTCGTATTGATATTGGTATACGGTGCAAAAATATCCTTGGGCAATCGAACGACGGTATGCAGCTCGCAGGTCTCCAGCAGTTTTCGTTTAATCGCCGATTTGGCGCCGCCGACGCCAAACAGAAACCCATCCGGCAAGACCATTCCGCAGCGTCCGCCGTCTTTGAGCAGCGCCATGATATGCACGAGGAAGAGATCCGCCGTCTCCGTATTGCGGAGTTCCGCGGGAACCGACTGCGCGATCGACTTTTCCTCGGCGCCGCCGAACGGAGGATTCGTAACGATGACGTCCACTTTATCTTTGTCCGTGTAGTCCGTCGTTGCGATTCGCAGTGTGTTATCATAACGAATGTCCGGCACATCAATGCCGTGTGCCAATAAGTTGGTCACGCCAAGCAGATAGGGAAACGGTTTTTTCTCAATGCCGCGTATGGACTCCTGCAGCAGTCGATACTGCTCCGTTGTCCGGATCGCGCCGGATTCCCGATACCGCTCGATCACGCTCGTCAAAAATCCCCCTGTCCCGCACGCAGGGTCAAGTACCGATTCTCCAAGCTGCGGCTCGATCATCTCGACGACGAACCGCGTCACGGGGCGCGGGGTGTAAAATTCCCCCGCTTTACCGGCGCTTTGAAGATCCTTTAGCATCCCTTCATAGATCCCGTTAAATAAATGCTCGGACGGAACATCGCTAAAGTCAATATCCGCGTTGATTTTGTTAAGGACCTGCCGGAGTAATGTCCCGGACTTCATGAAGTTATTGACGCCCTCCATTACGCTTCGAACGAGCCATTTTCGATGCTTCGGATCATTCGAGATGTCCAGTCGGCGGAGCTCTTTGAACATCGCATCAATATGCGTGAGCAGGGCATCTCCCGTGAGTCCCTCCGGATCTTGCGCCCACACACTCCAGCGATATTTCTCAGGAATCACAGGATAGTACTGCTGATCCTCCGTGATGTCCCATTCATTTTCCTTAAAATCAAATGCCTTGAGGAAGAGCATCCATGTGATCTGTTCGATATACTGTGCATCGCCGTTGATACCGGAATCAATCCGCATGATGTTCTTTAATGCTTTGGTCGTTCCCGACACAGCCATAATACTAAATCCTCCTAAGCGACATAGAGCGCCGTTTCAAGTTTTTTCAGTGCATCTGCAAAGTCTTTTTTCCCTTTGAAAATACGTGTAACAATATAGGCGGGATTCCCAAAATCAGAGAGCGGTTTTAGTTTCAACACATCCATATTCTCTAAATCAGAGATACCTGCATCCGCATATTGATCAAGGAGCGCATACAATACCTGCTGTGCCTGTGCGCCATATTTCTCAAAGTAATTCTGTTTCTTCACGTGATTTGCCCGCTCCGCACGGGTACGAAGCGGTTTATCGTAGACAATATGGCACAGCAAATCAAAGGGATCAAATTCTCTGCCGATCTGTTCCTGTAATTCCTCAATGAGGATTCCTTGCCGCGCCAGCTCATCTAAAATGACCTGCTTGCGCTCTGCGTCAGACCACGCATTCAAGAACGCGTCTAATGTCGCATATTGGTGCAGCATATTGTGGCGCGTATAGTCTGTGAGCGACTCCGTGATGAGATTGCCGTCCTTATCAATATATTGGATACGCTCGCCAAGAACCTCAACCGCAACGTTATGAACATAATATTTTACGCGGTGTTCGCGTGTGGGTACCGACGGAATCGATCCATCCGGCTGCGCCGCGTCGTCTTTATCGCCCGGAAACTCCGGAATATCGCCCTCGCTCCCCGGTGTAAACTCGCCGTCCTGTTCACTCGGTCCGTCAAAATCGGGATCGGCAAAGAGTTTCGTCACGTTGCGAAAGTCAAAGATCGTGAAAAACATTTTGCCGAGATCTTCTCGCACACGCGTACCTCGCCCGATGATCTGCTTAAATTCCGTCATGCTGTTGATATTTGAATCCAGTACGATGAATTTAACCATCTGCGCGTCGACTCCGGTGGTGAGTAGTTTCGATGTCGTTACGAGGACAGGACAGCGCGCGGACACATCTCTGAAATTATCAAGCTGCTTTTTCCCAATATCATCATCGCCCGTGATGCGCATGACATAGTGCGTCTCTTGTTCGACCAGATCGCTGTTCTCGTTGATGAGCGCTTGACGCATACGATCCGCATGATCCGTATCGACGCAAAAGAAAATACTTTTATCAAAGCGCAGATCATGTTTTTTCAGGTAGTTTGATACCACCTTTGCGACCATGCGCGTGCGCTGCTCTAAAACCAGTGTGCGGTCGTAATCTACGGCGTTATACTCCCGATCCTCGATGAGGTTGCCATAGCGATCCGTCTGTCCTACATAGGGTCTCCATCCCGCCGCATCTTTATCCAAGATGATGCGGATCACACGATAGGGCGCAAGAAATCCGTCGTCGATGCCCTGCTTGAGAGAGTATATATAAATCGGCGCGCCAAAATAATCAATATTGGAAACGTCTTTTGTCTCCTTCGGCGTCGCGGTCAAACCGATCTGCGTTGCCGTCCCAAAATATTCCAAAATCTCCCGCCATGCGCTATCCGCTTTTGCACTGCCGCGATGACACTCGTCTATGATAATCAGATCAAAAAATGTCGGACTAAACTGTTTGAATACGTCTTTCTCATCCTCTCCTGTGAGCCCTTGATATAACGCAAGATAGATCTCATAGGATTTATCCGCTTTACGATTGCGGATCATTGTCATTTTATCCTTAAAGGGGGAGAAATCGTTGCTATAGGTCTGATCAATCAAGGCGTTTCTATCGGCAAGAAATAAAATGCGTTTCTTAACGCCCGCTTTCCAAAGTCTCCAAATAATTTGGAAGGCTGTATACGTTTTCCCTGTGCCGGTCGCCATGACGAGCATAATGCGGTCTTTTTTCTCCCTGACGACTGCATCTACCGTAAGGTTAATGGCATTGCGCTGGTAATAGCGCGGACTTCGATCTTCTCTCTCTGTATAGTAGGGTTCCGTAATAACGGCTTCCTGTTCCTCCGTGAGCCCAATCCCCTCTTTATACATACGCCACAGCTGTTCGGGCGAAGGAAACGCCTCCGACGATATCAATTGCTCTTTATCCCCTGCACCGGGCATACAATTATGAAAGGTAAAACCGTCTCCGTTCGACGTAAATACAAAAGGAATGAGCAGCCGCTCCGCATAATCAAGAGCCTGCTGCATCCCGTCTGAAACGCTGTGTTGATTGTCCTTTGCCTCGACAATGGCAAGAGGAATATGAGGCTTGAAGAACAAGACATAATCGGCGTACTTCGCCTTTTCCCGCCGGCAAGTACCGCCTCTTGCAATAATACGTCCCCGGGTAATCGCATATTCTTCCCTTATTTGCGCCGGAGCCCATCCTGCTTGACTGATTGCAGGCGTAATATATCTTGTTCGAATCTCTTGTTCGGTTAGGCTTTTCTTGTCCATAGATATTTGCTCCCCGATACTAAATTATTCCAATTATAGCATATGCCGGGTATTTCTAATAGTAAAAAAGTACATATTCATCGCAAACAAAAAACCGCTACGGCATTCCGTAACGGTATCTTCTCAAAATGGTGCGGTTGATGGGACTTGAACCCATACGTCTTGTGAACACTACCCCCTCAAAGTAGCGCGTCTGCCAATTCCGCCACAACCGCGTGGTGCGGTCGAGAGGACTTGAACCTCCACGATGTTGCCATCACTAGCGCCTGAAGCTAGCGCGTCTGCCATTCCGCCACGACCGCGTGACTGTATTTAGTTAATGGTATTTACTGCCTAAAAAATGGTGCGGTCGGTGGGACTTGAACCCACACGTCTTGTGAACACTACCCCCTCAAAGTAGCGCGTCTGCCAATTCCGCCACGACCGCGTGACAATATAGGTGAAAATGGTGCCGAGGACCGGAATCGAACCGGTACGGTTGTTGCCAACCGGGGGATTTTAAGTCCCCTGCGTCTGCCTGTTCCGCCACCCCGGCGCAGTAGGCAATAATGGAGCGGGTGATGGGAATCGAACCCACGTGACCAGCTTGGAAGGCTGGGGCTCTACCATTGAGCTACACCCGCGTGGAGCTGGCGAGAGGACTTGAACCCCCAACCTGCTGATTACAAATCAGCTGCTCTACCGATTGAGCTACGCCAGCGGCAGATACATCGGAGCAAACTGCCGAAGATACTGTCCTTTGCGTCAAAAGATGACCAACATGGTCAAAAGTGGTGCCTCAGAGCGGAATCGAACCACTGACACGGGGATTTTCAGTCCCCTGCTCTACCAACTGAGCTACCGAGGCATAAAAAATGGCGACCCGAAGGGGACTTGAACCCCTGACCTCCGCCGTGACAGGGCGGCATTCTAACCAACTAAACTACCGGGCCGTGTGCTAAAAGCATCCTTTGGTGGGCGATGACAGGATCGAACTGCCGACATCTTGCTTGTAAGGCAAGCGCTCTCCCAGCTGAGCTAATCGCCCATAAAATGGTGACCCACCACGGAATCGAACCGTGAACCTACTGATTAAGAGTCAGTTGCTCTGCCAGTTGAGCTAGTGAGTCATGATAGAGACGCAAAACGGGATTTTTGCGCCTAGTGATGCATCAAAACTTCCGTTTCGCTAGTGTATCCTAAAAAAGTAAAAAGTGGTGGCTCACCCGGGACTCGAACCCGGGACCCTCTGATTAAAAGTCAGATGCTCTACCAACTGAGCTAGTGAACCTTTATCAGCCGCCACACATCCCATCCGGAGATGAGATAAATTGGCTGGGGTAGTTGGATTCGAACCAACGGATGCGGGAGTCAAAGTCCCGTGCCTTAACCGACTTGGCTATACCCCAACTACTGATCCTGTCCGTGAATCGGAGCGCACAGCGCGAACGATGAACGGGTAACAGGTCGTATGCGAAAACGTCCCAAGAACACGAGCGTGAGCGACGTGTGATTGGCAGACGTTGACCGCTTGTATCTATTACTGCAATTACAGCGAGAAATCAAAAATGGCTCCTCGGACGGGACTCGAACCTGTGACATTCTGATTAACAGTCAGACGCTCTACCAACTGAGCTACCGAGGAATATATTGCGGCAACTACCTACTCTCCCACGTCGTCTCCAACGAAGTACCATCGGCCTGCGGACGCTTAACTGCTGTGTTCGGAATGGGAACAGGTGGAACCGTCCGGGCATCATCACCGCATACTTGAGTAAACTTTTGCTCACTCAAAACTAGACAGAAGAAACTCTTTTGCAAATTAGTTGCGAAATAACCTGTAATCATGGAAAGTGC